>CAZNBK010000169.1:0-5926 GCA_964571105.1 uncultured Desulfovibrionaceae bacterium | reverse complement strand
TTCACCCTTGAGCAACTGCTTGCCCACAGAAAAGGCCTCGGCCACGCGTTTACCCAAGCTATAATAGGCGCGTGTGCCCGAGTCAAAAACCAGGCTGTCCACTTTCAGGCAATCCGGGGCCTCGCTCTTGGGATCCAGGCAGGCTTCGTCAGCCTTGACGTCCAGCACCTCTCCGATCATCAGCGTATGCATGCCCAAATCCTTGCTAAAAGTGAGCGCGCACTCCAGAATTACCGGGCACTCGGCCACATAGGGCGCGTCCACTTTCTCGGCCCGCACCGGCGTGAGCCCGGCCATGGCGAATTTGTCATACTTCCGCCCGGAGTAAATACCCACAAAATCCACTTCCTTGACCAGGGACACCGGCGGCACGTTGACCGTAAAGGCCGCGCGGGCAAGAATGGCGTCATGGCTGTGCCGGATGGGCTGAATGCCCACAGCTATGCTGAGGGGCTTGGAACAGCAGATACCGGCCCAGGCCGCAGTCATCACATTGGGTTTGCCGTCCTGGTCATAACAGGCAATGAGAAAGGACGGCGCCGGAGATACAAACGGACCTACACCGATTGAGCGTTTCACGGACATGACTATTTACCTCGTAAAAAATTGTTGTTTTCCGGTTCAAAGCCCCCGGCTCACAGCCGCCAGTACCGAAATCCCGCCAGTCTGACTGCCGCAGGGTCCCAAAAGGCTTTCACGTCCACGAGCAACGCTTTGTCCGGCTCAGCAAACCAGTGCTTTATTTCCGTCAATTCCAGCTCCCGGTAAGCGGCATGGGGCACGGCCAGGATCAGGGCGTCCAGGCCGCGTAAATCTTCCAGTCCGCACAGCTCGATACCGTATTCCGCCCTGGCCTCATCAGCATAGGCCTCGGCATCATGCACCAGGCAGGAAATATTATATTCCTCCAGCTCACGGATGACATCGATCACTTTGGAATTGCGCAAATCGGGCACATTTTCCTTAAAGGTCAACCCGAGCACGCCCACCTTGCCGCCCACCACCGGACGGCCTGCTTTAGCCAGTTCCTTGACCGTCATCCGGGCAACAAATTTGCCCATGCCGTCGTTGATGCGTCGCCCGGCCAGGATAACCTCCGGGTGATAACCCACGCTTTCCGCCTTGAAGGTCAGGTAATAGGGGTCTACGCCAATACAGTGCCCGCCCACCAGGCCGGGACTGAACGGTAGAAAATTCCACTTGGTCCCGGCTGCAGCCAGCACGTCATGGGTGTCAATGCCCAGAGTCTGAAAGATTATCGCCAGTTCGTTCATGAGCGCGATATTCAGGTCGCGCTGTGTATTTTCAATGACTTTGGCCGCTTCCGCCACCTTGATGGACGGGGCCTTGTGGATTCCGGCACTGATAATCGTGCCGTAAAGCTCGGCCAGCAACTCGCAGGTGGCTGCATCACTGCCGGAAACCACCTTGATAATCTTGTCCACAGTGTGGACCTTGTCGCCGGGGTTAATACGCTCCGGGGAATAGCCCACGCTGAAGTCGCGGCCCAATTTAAGGCCGGATTCCCGCTCCAGAATAGGGATGCAGACTTCCTCGGTCAGGCCCGGATATACTGTTGACTCATACACCACCACACTGCCCGGGCGCAGGTGTTTGCCGATGGTGTGCGAGGCGGCGCAAACCGGACGCAAATCAGGGGAATGCGCTTCATCCACCGGCGTGGGCACAGCCGCAATAATAACTCCGGCCTGTTCCAGGCAGACCGGGTCCGCAGAATAACTGACGGCGCAGGCGGCCAGATCGCTATCGCTAACTTCACGGGTGGGGTCATGCCCGGCTGCCAGGTCGCTAATCCGTTGCTCGGAAATATCAAAACCAATGACCGAAAAGTGGCGACTTAACTTGACCGCCAGGGGCAGCCCCACATAGCCCAGCCCCAGCACTGCCAGGCTTGTTTTTCCGGAACGCAAATCCGCAATATCGATCATCGTGTTTCCTCTCTTTATCTCAACATAAGCTGCGCAAAAATATAAAATGCCCCTCTTGAAAAAGCAATGTCCGGCTGAAATTCCAACGCAGTGGCACGTTCCCAAATATTAAAATGTGTTGAAAGCACTGGACCTGCCACTGCACATATGAAATACTCCGGCCATGAGCACATACCTTGCCTGGATTCTGGCCGGACTCGGTCTGGCCCTGTTCATTGAGGGCACACCCTATTTTCTGTTTCCAACCAAGATGCGCTCCTGGCTGATTACCATCGCCAGGCAGACCTCCGACCGTCAGCTGCGCCATGTGGGCCTGGGGGCCGTTGTACTCGGACTGATTTTGGTCTGGCTGTCGCTGCTTTTGAAAGGCTAAGCGCGGCCCGGTTTTTGCGCGGTGAATAAATAGACAATGCCTGAAGACAGCGCCTTGTAAGCAACAGCCTCGAATCCGGCCTCTTCCAATTCCTGCCCGATACACTCAGGCTCGGGAAAATCGAGTATGCTGCGGACTAAATAATCATAGGCTCCGGGCAATGGCGAAAATAGCCCCGCCAGTCTGGGCAGCGCCTGCTCCAGATAGAAATTGTACAAACCGCCCCAGATACGCTGCCGTCCCGGCCCAAATTCCAAAAGATACATTGTCCCGCCTGGTTTCAGCACCCGCAGGGCTTCTTGCAGGGCTTGCCCGCGCGGGCGCATGTTGCGCAGCGCAAATTGGCTGACTACCATCCCCACACTCTCCCCGGCCAGGGGCAACTCCAGCGCCGAACCCTGCACGAGCGCGGTGCGGGCGCGCCCACTGGGCGGGAGCTTGTCCCGCCCCTTGCGCAGCATGGGCCAAGATAAATCCAGACCGAAATACCGTGCCCTGGCCCAGCGGCGGCCCAGACCCCGCCAAAAAGCCGCTGTTCCACACCCCATATCCAGGCAGACGCCTTGAAAATGCCGGGGCAATGCCCGCCGGAACCTGTAGTCCCAATAAACAATTACGCCCCAGCTAAGCACCAGGTTCATCAGGTCATAGCCGGGGGCGATATGGTCAAAGATGCGGGCCACGCCGCTTTGTGTACTGCTGTCAATCAAGGTTGCGGAAAGAATGCGCGGAGCCAAAAGCTATTCGGCGTTTTCATCTTCGGAAGGACGGCGATGTTCGCCAATGGGATCCAGGGTTTGCAGCACCACCTGGTAAACCGCAGGAAACACCTGGGGAAACGAGGTGGGTGAAACCTTGCCCATCTCAATAAATTTGACCATGATTTCCTTGGTCACCTGGATGGCTTCTTTTTTTTCTTTATGCATTGCCGCCCCACTGCTTTACTCAGGCTATCGGGTTTTTATCGCAATTAACGCTTGGGCTTTATTTTTACGCTGCGCTGTTTAGAGCATTTTAACATTGAAATTATATATTGGTAAAATGCTCTAGCATGGACTCAAAAAAAACAGAAAAACTCCGGACAGGGCGCAAAAAACCCGTCCTCTGGGGAATGGCCGGACCACCGTGATCGCGAACCGGGACGGGCAAAAAAGAGAATAACCGGATAAGGGCCATCCCCTGTTTTTGAAAAACAAAATTCGCCCAACGAATTATTACATCTCCTGGGCCAGAGCGGCAATCTCCTCGCGGATAATTTTGGCAGCCGCCTTGGCCGCGGCTTTATCCACCTCGGCGCTCAGACGTTCTTCCAGTACGGCCAGGCGCGTATCAAGCTCCTGGCGCACCAAATCCTGCACCGCAGCCCGCAAGGGGCTGTCGTCGGCCATAAGCTGGTCAAGGGACAGCCGAGGCTCTGCTGTGGCCGCCGCATGGGACGGACCGACAACCAAGTCTTCCACGGAGTTTTCAGCATCAGACGCTGCAGGAGGTTCTGGCGCTGCGGGGGTTTCCGCCTCTGCCCCGGCAGCTGCCGGTGCTGAGGTAGGCTGCAGGATGTCGTCCAGGAGCGCATCCAGATGCTGTAATTCTTCAGGAGTGACCTCTTCGGGCGATTCTTCCGCTGCCGGAGCCGCCTCAGCTGCAGGTCCTGGCTCTGCCAACGCTTCGAGCGCTTCAGGCATTTCGGGAGCTTCTGCCGGGACCTCTTCGTCGGTTTCTTCCGGAGCCGCTGCCTCTGTACCCGCAACAGCCGGGTTCGCCACGGCCTCTGCGTCTGCCGGTTCTTTGACCGGCTCTTCGAGCGATTCTTCTGTGGCAGCCGAGAGCGCGGCCGCAAAATCCGTTTTTTCTTCCGGCGCGGGCATATCCATGCCCTCGCCCATGACCGCCTTTAATTCCGCCAAGAGTTCATCTTCCGCAGATTCCGGTTCGCCGCCGACCTCTTCGGAAGACTCGGCCTGCAATTCCGCCAGCAGATCATCCGCGTTCACCGAGCCCGCATCAATGATTTCGCCTTCCGCTTCATGGGCATCGGAGACCTGCACACTGTCGTCCAGGTCCAGATCGGCCAAAATATCGTCCTCTTCAGCCTGCGCACCCGTTGCCGCGCTGGTTTTCACGGAATCCGCCGCATCCATTTCAGCCAGAAGATCATCTACATCCAAAGGCGCGCTGCCCAACTCAGCATCCGCAGCCCCGGCTGCCGGCGGCGGGGGTGTTGCCCCGGGCACGGCATCGCCCAGTTCTTCGAGAAGGCTGTCCAGATCGGCCAATTCATCCAGGTCGATATCATCGCCAGCAGAGTCGGGGGTGGCCGCTTCCTTGACCGGAGCGCTCTCTTTTTCGCTAACGCTCAGTTCCGGCACATCCGCCAGCATGGCATCCAGCTCATCTTCAAACGAGGCGTCGGTAAGCCCGGATGCCGCGGAGGCATCCTCTTCCGGAAGCACACCCGGCTCAACAATGTCAGTAAGTTCCACAATATCGTCGGTTTTTTGAGGCACGGCTTTCTTTGGCGACATGGTTATCAGCATCTCCCCGGGCAAACTCTGCATTGGAGGCAAAAATTCCATACACAGGCCGGAAAAAACCGGCCAGGGCATGGTTGGACCAAGTTATCTTATAACATACACACTAACACGCTAAAAAAGCAAGCCCCGGGCCAGAGGCGTCAGCTCCGGCCCGGCGACCGGCTCAGATTTTAAAACTTCACCTTGTCCACAGCTTGCAGCGTGGCCTCAAAATCCGCGTCACTATGGGCAAAAGAGACCATGGCGGTTTCAAAGGCAGACGGAGCGATATAAATGCCGTTTTTACGCATCTGCTTGAAAAAGGTTGTGTACTGCCCGGAATTGGAACGCTTGGCTTCCTCAAAATTACGCACCGGACCGTCCTGGAAAAAAATCGTGAACATGGAAGCCAGGGTGGTCACATGCGCCGCTACGCCCTTGCCCCGCAGCGCAGCTTCAATATTGGCGGCCAGACCCGCTGTACGCTTTTCCAGCGATTGGTAGTCGCAGTTCTTTAATTCCCGCAGGGTAGCGAGACCTGCGGCCATGGCCAGGGGGTTGCCGGACAGGGTCCCGGCCTGATACACGCCGCCGGAAGGTGAAATCTGCTCCATGAATTCACGGCGACCGCCATACGCGCCCACGGGCAGCCCGCCGCCGATGATTTTGCCCATGGTCACCAAATCCGGGGTGATCCCGGTAAGAGCCGTGGCGCCGCCAAAGCGCACCCGGAAACCGGTGATGACTTCGTCAAAAATCAGCAATGCGCCATACTGGCTGCACAGTTCGCGCAATCCTTTTAAAAATCCGTCCGCTGGCGGCACCAGCCCCATGTTGGCGGCCACCGGCTCCACAATAAGCGCGGCCACATCCTTGGGGTGAGCCTTAAACAGCGCTTCCACGGCTGCCAGATCGTTGTAGGGCGCAAGCAGGGTATCCGCCACCACGGGCGCCGGGACACCGGGCGTGCCGGGCACGGAAAAAGTTGCCACCCCGGAACCGGCTGCGGCCAAAAAAGCGTCGCCATGGCCGTGGTAGCAGCCTTCAAATTTGATCAGTTTATCGCGACCGGTCACGCCCCTGGCCAGGCGCAA
>CAZNBK010000168.1:0-5947 GCA_964571105.1 uncultured Desulfovibrionaceae bacterium | reverse complement strand
TGGGGTGGTCAGCCGTTATCTGCACTCGGATATCGACACCATGGAGCGCATGGCCATTATTCAGGCTTTGCGCCGCCGCGAATTCGACGTGCTGGTGGGCATTAACCTGCTGCGCGAGGGTCTTGATATCCCCGAAGTTGAGCTGGTGGCCATTCTCGATGCCGACAAGGAAGGTTTTTTGCGTTCAACCGGCTCGCTCATTCAAACTTTTGGGCGGGCGGCCCGAAATGTGCGCGGTCGGGTGGTTATGTATGCGGATTCGATTACCGCGTCCATGCGGGCGGCCATGGATGAAACCGACCGCCGTCGCGCCAAGCAGGTGGCCTATAACCAGGAGCACAATATCACTCCGGCCACGATCATAAAGGCCATTGAGACAAAGTTTGAGAATATTTACACGGCGGATGCGCCCGGGAAAAAGAAATCCAAACGGGCAGCGGGCATGGGCCAGGTGGCGGAACCGGAATTGACCGCAGTGTACAAGATGTCGCCGGAAGAGTTGATGAAACTCATTGCCAAGTTGGAAAAAGAAATGACCAAGAGCGCCCGGGATTTGGAATTCGAGAAGGCCGCCGAATTGCGCGACCGCATCCGCGACCTGCGCGCGCATTTGTTGCTGGCGGATAAGGTCTAAAAGTTTTATGAGCCACTTGCTTATGGATAATTGCCCGGCAGGAAAAGGAGAGCTGCCCGATGCCGCAGGATAACAACGGACCGACCTGCCCCTATCCGGGAAAAAGCGTGGTGGTTGAACAGCAGCTGCCGCGTATCCTGGTGTGCATTCTGCATTACGGCGACCCGGCCCTGACCCGGCGTTTGCATCGGCAGTTGCTGGAGTCCGACCCTGCCTGGGCGGAAAATATCCGGGTGCTTGATAATGCCGCTCCGCAAAGCTATGCCGGGGCTTATTCCGAAGACAACCCCAATGTTACGGACCTTGACAAGGACCTCGGGAAAGCCTGGGAACGCCTGCCGGAAAACATCTACTGGGCGGGCGCTCTGAATTTTGCCCTGGACCGCGCCGGACATGAAGGCTTTTCACACCTGTGGTTTTTTAATAACGATACGGTGTTTGTAAGCAAGCCGCCGTATCTGGCCCGGGCAGCTGAGCGCCTGGACCGGCTGAAACAGTCTTGCGGCCCGGTGGGCGTATATTCCCCGGCAGTGGTCCGCAATCCTTATCATCCGCAAATGATTGCCGACCCCAAGGTGCAGTGGCGGCAGGTCGCTTATGTGGACGGCATTGCTCCGCTCTTGAGTCTTGACGCCGTGCGCGATGTGGGCGGCCTGGATGCTGCGGACAATATTTTCGGCTACGGTGCGGATATCTGGCTGTCCAGCCGAATTGCCCGCTCCGGTTGGTCCGTGCTGGTGGATAACCAGCTGGTTATGAAGCATGACTACCATGCCACGGCCCGCAAAACAGAAGGTTTTTTGGACAAGGCCGCCATGGCCGAACAGGCTTTTATGATTTCCCGCCTGGGGCCGGATTACAAGCAGACCCTCAAGTCCTGGCAGGCCGACTGCCGCGATGAATTCAAAATATGAGCGCCAAATCAGATAAAAAACAGGGCAGCCTGTTGGCTTATGCCCCCACATCGGTTGCTGCGGCTGCGCAAGCCGGGCCGGTTGAACTGCCTCAGCTTGAGCCGCGCCTGCAAAATTTCAAACCTTTGGACAAGACAAGCCTGGACAAACTTGGCCGCGAAGAGGCTGGGTTTCGGGTGCGCGATTTGCGCGAAGTGCTGGAATACCACAGTTATTGCTATTACGTGCTGGATGACCCGCGCCTGAGCGACGGCGAGTATGATGCCCTGTTCAGGGAATTGCAGGCCCTGGAGGCGGCTTACCCGGATTTGCTCACGCCGGATTCGCCCACGCGTAAAGTCGGCGGCCAGATTCTGGAAGGACTCGTCGCCCGGGCGCATACCCTGCGTATGTACAGCCTGGACAATATTTTTTCCCCACAGGACTGGCAGGATTGGCTGGATAAATTGCAACGGCTTTCAAGCGAGGCCGCAGCAGGCGCTTTTTGGGTGGATCCGAAGATGGACGGTCTGGCCCTGGAAGTCATCTACGAGCAGGGGCGCTTTGTTTCGGCCCTGACGCGGGGCGACGGCGAAACCGGGGAAGACGTTACCCACAACATGCTTACTGTAGCCAATTTGCCGTTGCGTTTGCGCCAGCTGCCGGGCAGCCGGTTGCCCGAACGCCTGGAAGTGCGCGGGGAAGTAATGATTACCCGCGCGGATTTTGAGCGCTTGAACGCCAGGCGTCTGGAAGCCGGGGAAAAAACTTTTGCCAACCCCCGCAATGCTGCGGCTGGATCGGTGCGGCAGTTGGACTCCAAGGTGGCCGCTTCCCGCCCCTTGCGCTTTTACGCTTACGGCCTGGGCGAGGTGGTCTGGCCGGAAGGAGTTGTCGGCTGGCGTTATTACTCAGAAATGATGCACGCCTTTCAAGTTATGGGCTTCACTGTGCCGCCGCAAGGGATAGCTTGCGCCAGCGCTGCTGAAGTGGCGGCGCGCTATACATACATTACCGAAATCCGGCGCGACCTGCCGTTTGAAATCGATGGCGTAGTCATCAAGGTCAATGATTTTGCCCACGAACAGAGCTTGGGATACACCGCCAGGGCGCCGCGCTGGGCTGTGGCCTGGAAATTTAAAGCCACGCAGGCGGAAACCCGCTTAAAGGATATCGACGTTCAGGTGGGGCGCACCGGAGTGCTAACCCCGGTGGCTATTCTCGAACCGGTGGAAGTGGGCGGCGTGACTGTGAGCCGGGCCACTTTGCATAATGAAGACGAAATCGCGGCCAAAGATTTACGGGTGGGCGATATGGTCCTGGTGCAGCGGGCCGGGGACGTTATCCCGGAAGTGGTCAGGCCGTTGCCGGAAGCGCGCGATGCCGCCAACCCGCCCCAACGCTTCGTATTTCCCCATGTTTGTCCGGTCTGTCACAGCCCGGCGTTGCGTTTGCCTGAGGAATCGGCCTGGCGCTGCGTCAACCGGTCCTGTCCGGCTGTGGCCCGCTTGGCCATTACCCATTTTGTCTCCAAAGCCGGACTGGATATCATGGGCGTGGGCAAACGCTGGGTGGAAGAGCTGTTTAGCGCAGGTAAAATTCATGATGCCGCTGATTTGTTTGAACTGACCGCCAAAGATTTGCTGGAATTTGAGGGCATGGGCGAGGTGTCTGCCGCCAAGTTTGTGGCTTCTCTGGAAAAAGCCGGGCATGAGGCCACCTTGCCGCGGTTCATCTGCGCCCTGGGCATCCGCCTGGTCGGCGAACAGACAGCCAGGGTGCTGGCCGCTCATTATCCGGATATGGATGCCCTGGCTTCGGCCACGCCCGATGAACTGACCGCTTTGCCCGATATCGGGCCTGAGGTTTCCGAATCCATTGCCGGTTTTTTCGATAACCCGGCCAACAGGCAGCTTTTGGAGCGTTTCCGGGGCTTTGGCCTGTGGCCGCGTATGCCTTTGGCTCCAAAAAGCGGAGAAGGGTTGCCCTGGACGGGGATGAAGTTTATTTTTACCGGCACGTTGAGTACATTCAGCCGGGATGCGGCCCAAAAAGAAGTGGAGCAACGGGGCGGTCATGCGCTACAGGCTATTTCCGCCAAGGTTGATGTGGTGGTGGCCGGAGAAAAAGCCGGCAGCAAACTTGAGAAAGCCCGTAAATTGGGCTTGACGGTTTGGACGGAAAACGAGTTTATTGAGCAATTGAATAAAGCGGTAGTGGATTAACCGTAAATTGAGCAGATGTTGTATTTCAGGGAGACAAATATGAGCACGCCGTTGATTATTTTTGGAGCTGCCGGGCGCATGGGCACGATCCTGTGCACCCTTGCGGAAAAATCCGATAACTACACTTTGGCCGGGGTTGTCGATTCAGCCTATGCTGCGCAAAAACCGGCCTGGAAATGCCCGTCCGGAGCGGCCTTGCCCGAGGTAATCTCCTTGGCTGCAGCTCAAAAACCGGTAATTATTGATTTTTCTTCCCCGGATGCCAGCATCGCCAATGCGGAAACCGCAGCCGCGCATAAAACTCCTTTGGTCATCGGCACCACCGGGCTTTCCGAGGCGCAGAAAAGCCGTTTGGCGCAATTGGCCGCCCAGACGCCGTTGTTCTGGTCGCCGAACATGAGCCTGGGCATCAATGTGCTCTTGCGGGTGTTGCCTGATTTGGCGCGTCTGTTGGGGGAAGATTACGACCTGGAAGTGATGGAAATTCACCATAAATTGAAAAAGGATTCGCCCAGCGGCACAGCCTTGCGCCTGGCCGAGTGTCTGGCCGAGGCCAGAGATTGGAACCTGGACGACACCGCCTGTTACCACCGCGAAGGCATTATCGGCGAACGCCCGCACCGGGAAATCGGGGTGCAGACGTTGCGGGGCGGTGATGTGGTTGGCGTGCACACCATGTACTTCATGGGGCCGGGCGAGCGCATCGAAGTTACCCATCAGGCTCATTCGCGGGAAAATTTTGCACAAGGCGCGCTGCGGGCTGCCGCCTGGCTGAAAAATCAGCAGCCCGGCCCCCTGTATGCCATGACCGACATGCTTAAATAGCGGGTGAAACTTAGGTTTCAGAACTCGCTAAATTGTTTTTCGGAAGACACAGCCGCCCCGGACTTACCCGGACCTGCCCGGACCTATGCCAAAGGGCAACGGGCTAGAGCATTTTAACATTGAAATTATATATTGATAAAATGCTCTGGCTCCGCAAAGCGGCACACGCGCGCGGATAAGCAGCGCGTGCCTTTCGCAAAATCGCCTTAGATTTTGCGCATTTATAAGGGGAAAGCGTTTTTGCCTTTTGGCTCCAATGAGAGCACTTGGTATTTGAGTTTTGCAACATTTCAAAGTTGGACTGCTCTAGTCACATTGACCTGCCAAGTACTTAAACCAGACGTTTAACTTTTCAGCCCCAAAGGCTGCTGATGGCGACATGAAAATTACGTTGCTGCAAGCTTCATTTACCTCCACCGACCCCATGCGCAATGCCGCGCGTCTGCTTGAGCTTGCCCGGCGTGCAGAAGAGCGCGGCGCAAGCCTGTGCGTAGCGCCGGAGCTTTGCGTCAGCGGCATTCTCCCCCGCGATCTTCTTTTAAACCCTCACTATATACATGAATGCCGGGAGGCCTTGCGCTGGCTGGCCTCTGAATTGGTCGGCGGCCCGGCTGTGCTGGCGGGAAGCCCCATGTTTGTTTCGCCGGGGTTCGATACCCAAGCGCCGACGGAATCGGCCTTGCCCGCAGTGCGGAATTGCGCGGTGCTGCTAAGTGCAGGCGACCTCAATGCGGTGGCTTCGCAGAAGACAATTTGCCGGGTGGGGCGGCATGATTATAACCGCTATTTTACGCCCGGCCTTGGCTTCGGCAGTTTTTTGCTCGATGATATCCATTTTGGAGTTGTTCTGGGCCAGGATATTTTGGGCCGGAGCGTCCAATGGTGCGCTCCGGCAGCCCCGGATGTAGCCCGGCAGGCAGACGCCGAGCCTGAAGGAAAAAAGACCGCAGCAAAGGATAATTTTGGGTCTATTACAGATCGCCCTGATGTCTTGCTCTGCCTTTCTGCAATTCCGTTTTTCGGCGGCGGGGAATTTTTGTTCACCCGCAGTCTGGCCGAACTGGCCGGAGAGCTTACGGTCCCCCTGGCGGTTGTCAATGCTGCTGCAGTGGCCGGAGGCACGGTCTTTGGCGGCGGCAGCTTATGTCTGTCGCGGACAGGTTCTGTCCTGGCCAGGGGCTGCCGGTTTGCAGAAGACAACCTGGACCTGACGCTTACCCTTGAGCGGGGCTTGCCGTTGGCGCAAGGCTTGCCCCTGGACGGCGGACAGATTGTCATGCGACCGCTTGAAGCGGACAGCTTAGGCGTAAAGCCGCAGGGCCGCGAAGAAGCGCTTTTTTCAGCCCTTTGTTATGGGGTGAAAGAGTTTT
>CAZNBK010000167.1:0-5949 GCA_964571105.1 uncultured Desulfovibrionaceae bacterium | reverse complement strand
GAAGAACGGTTTGTCCAGGAGTTTTTCCCCGGGCCGGACAGCCGCAAGGCCGAGGAGCCGGATGAGGCCGGATTGCTGCCGGATTGGGAAGACCTGCCGGACGTGGATATAAATGCCGACCTGCAAGGGGAAGGCGGGGAGCCGCAACCAGCGTCCAGCCTTCCGTTTATTTATCTGGCCAATTTTTACCATTTTGAAACGGCCATAGCCCACTATCTGGGGCGGATTATGGCCTCGCCCAAATCCGTGGAAATCGACAACGCGGAAACGATCATTGCCGAGGTGCTGGCCGCGCTGCCCATCAAGCTTGCACCCCAGCAGGCCAAGGCCGTGGAAGCCTCGGTCCGGGACAAAGTCATGGTTATCACCGGCGGGCCGGGCACGGGCAAAACCACAATTATCAATGCGATTATCAAGGTTTTTGCCCAGCGCACCAGCCGTATTCTGCTGGCCGCGCCCACGGGCAGGGCCGCCAAACGCCTGGCTGAAACCAGCGGACGTGACGCCCGCACCGTGCATCGGCTTCTGGAATACAACCCTTCCGAGGACGGGTTCGCCCGCAACGAAAATAATCCCCTGGCCTGCGGGCTGCTCATCATCGACGAAGTGTCCATGATGGATACCATGCTCATGCATTTTTTGCTCAAGGCCGTGCCCCTGGGCTGCACCGTGCTTCTGGTTGGCGATGTCAATCAGCTGCCTTCCGTGGGTCCGGGCAATGTGCTCAAGGATATTATTGATTCCGGCGTGGTGCCCATGGTCGAGCTCAATGAGATTTTCCGCCAGGCCGAGGCCAGTGAAATTATTCTCAATGCCCACCGCATCAACAAGGGGCAGCTTCCGGAACTGGGCCGCCCGCCGGACGGCGAATTGTCTGATTTTTATTTCATCAATATTGAAGACCCGGAGCAGGCCGCGCACATGGTGGTTAACCTGGTTGCCGAGCATATCCCGCGCCGTTTTGGCTTTGACCCCCTGCTGGACGTGCAGGTGCTCTCGCCCATGCACAAGGGCACAGCCGGGGCCGCCAATTTGAACGTGCTGCTGCAAGCGGCCCTGAATCGCGAGACCGCCTATGTGCAACGCGGCGAACGCCGTTTTCTTTTGGGCGACAAAGTCATGCAGACGCGCAATAACTACGAAAAGGACGTCTATAACGGCGATATCGGCTGCATCTGCTACCTGAACACCGAGGAGCGGGAGCTGACGGTCCGCTTTGACGACCGCAATGTGCTTTACGCCTTTGACGAGCTTGATGAGATCATGCCTGCCTACGCCATTTCCGTGCATAAATCGCAGGGGTCGGAATACCGAGCCGTGGTTTTGCCGGTTCTCACCCAGCATTATGTGCTCTTGCAGCGCAATTTGCTGTACACGGCGGTGACGCGCGGTCGGGACCTGGTTATCATTGTGGGCACGGCCAAGGCCGTGGCCATGGCCGTCAAGAACAACCGCACCCAGCGCCGCTATACCTGGCTGGCTTGGCGGCTGGAAAAGGCTTTGGGAGGTTCCCGGGTGCTGGCGCCTGTGGCGCGGCACAGCTTTTCCCTGCTGGAATAACACCTGTGGCTTTATCGTATACCTCTCGGGATTTTATCGTATACCTCTCGGTCCCCACTTCCTGTGGGAACACTCGAGGGTCGCTGCGCGGAAAGCGTGGTTTCCGCTTTGACGCTCTGCGGACCTCATCCGTAACCCTCGTTTGCTTACACACTCGGGTAACGGCTGCTTCGCCGCTGGAGGTCCTGTGCGGCCCCCGTTAGCCGGGGGAACCCCGTAATGAGGGTGCAGGGCTTAGTCCTGCTTAAAATGTTCAATCTCTCTTCTTATCTTTACAAAGATTTGCAGTGCGGATAAGCATAGTTTCCGCGACCGGCTGAGTTTTGCGAGTTTATGCGGCCGCCGTGCAGCTTGCTGCCTTGAGTGCTGAACCGGACAAACCATTTTTCGGAGAGAGACTATGTTGTCGGTTATTCTTGCCCTGGCCCCGGCTTTTCTTATTTTCGGTCTTTTGGTTATTCGCAGAACACCTGGCGATATTGCCGGGATTATCGGCTGGTTGACGTATTGCCTGGTGGCCTGGCTTTATTTTGACACGCCGCTTCCGGTGCTGGGCAAGGCCACCCTGGCCGGGCTGATCGCTTCGTTGCCCGTGTCGCTTATTTTTGCCTCTTCCATTTTTCAGATCACGGTCATGTCCGAGGCCGGGGCTGTGGCCCGGGTTACGGCGCTGATGAAAATGGTGTCGCCCAAAGATAAAGTGGTGCAGATGCTGATCATCACCTTTGGTTTTGGCATTCTGCTCACCGCCCTCGGCGCGGTGCCCAACTCCATTCTGCCGCCCATTCTGCTGGCGCTGGGTTATTCCAGTTTTGCCTGCATCATGCTGCCCTGCGTGGGGTACGAAGCCCTGTGCACTTACGCGCTGTTGGGCATCCCAGCGGTAATCATGGCGGATATTACCGGGGCCAGCCTGTTTGACACGGGCATGGCCTTTGCCCGGTTTATGCCCTACATCGCTACGGTTGTGGCCGTGGCCATGGTTCCGCTGGCCTTTGGGCGGCAGGCCCTCAGGCAAGGGTTTATTCCGGCTGTAATCTCCGGGTTGACGGCTGGTTTTTTGTGCATTGCCATGGTTTACGCCAATCTGGTAACCCTCACGGGAATTGCCGCCGGGCTCGGCATCATCCTGGTTTTGTTCGCTTATCTTAAAATCAAGGGCAGCCCGTTGCTGAACCGGGAAAATCTCACCCCGGCGGATTTGGAGGCGGAAAAAAAGCTGCCTTTGCTCAGAGCTATTTCGCCCTGGATTTTGCTGACCGCAGTGTCCATCATCTTCAATGCGCACCAACTGCCGTTTTTTCAGTGGTTGTTTGTAGATCTGGCCATGCCCGTGGAGATCATTCCTGGCCGTCCGGAAAAGCTGCGCTTGTTCTGGCAGGCCTATACGCTGATTTTTGTCTGCACCCTGCTGGCCATGCCCATTCTGGGCATGAGCAAAGCCCAGATAAAAGCCGGTTTCAAGCGCACCTGGCAGCGCGCGCCGCGCCCCACCCTGGCCGGGGCGGTGTTTTTCGCCATTGCCTATGTACTTAATCATTCCGGGAAAACCGTTGATTTTGAACTGCTCGACCCGGCCAACAACATTATCGCGGTACTGGCCACAGCCGCCACGGAAACGCTCGGCCAGGCCTATGCCTTTGCGGCCCCTTATCTGGGTTTGTTCGCCGGTTTGATAAGCGGTTCGGAAAGCTCGGCCATTGCCATGCTCACCGGTCTGAACGTGTCCGCTGCCGAGCATATCGGCGCCAACGGTCTGCTTGTTGCCTGCGGGGCGGCTGTGGGCGGTGGTTTGGCCTCGGTGCTGGCCCCGGCCAAGCTCATGACCGCAGCCGTAACCATTGACCGCCTGGGTGAAGAAAATACCGTTTTGCGCGCGGCCATTCCGTTGTCATTGTTTCTGACTGCGGTGATCGCCATTCTTTGCCTGATTTGGGCGTAGTTTTAACCGGATGCTGGTAAAACCGCCGTAGCCTGTGCGGGTACGGCGGTTTTTGCGTGGCTGATTATATAACCGATTACGTAACTGAATTATATAACCGATGATTTGCGGTGTTGCGGCTATATTCTTTTGCGCCACAGCTTGCGCAGCAGAAAGAGGCTTAAGCCCACGGCCATGCAGGGCAACCAAATCCACAAAAATTCCGACCAGAGCACCGCTGCCCCGCGCGGGCTGAAAAATGCCTTGATGCCCAGCGGGGAAACTTTGATGGGCCGCCAGGGCAGAAAATAGCGCCCGTCAGCCCAGGGCCAGAAAGCGGCCACTCCCAAACCGCCGTTGGTGGCGGCATCCAGGGCGATGTGCGTAATTGTCGCAAAGATGCCGACCAGCAGTGCGCTAAGGCGGTTGCAGCGCAGGGCCGGGGCCAGGGCCACGCAAACCAGGCCGGCCAGGCCCGCAAAAAGCAGGGAATGGCTTAAGCCGCGATGCCCCAGATTGTCAGCATAGGCAATGCCGTTGAAAAATCCGACCACGTCCGCATCCGGCAGCAGCGAACAGGCCACTCCGGCCAGGAGCAGGCGGGGCGGAATAACCTGGTTGCCTACGGCCAGGCCCAAAGCCAGTACGGGCGCGGGGTGTGAAAAAATGGTGGGCATATTGTCCTTTTGGCGCAGCAGGGCATTCTGAGGTTTAAGCACTATTTATTGTCTGCCCGGATTTGCCGGGTCTGGCCGAGTCTGCCCGGATCTGGCCGGTGCGCTATATTAATTTTATCGCGCGCTGCGGTCCAGTGCGCTGTCCATGAATTTTGCGGACGCTATGCGAGAATGATTGCCTTATCGGTTGCATTGGCGTATGAGTGGGCAGTAAAGTCCACGGTGGGCAAGGGTTTTATCATGCTCAGCTTTTTGACGCGCAAACGTTTCTTTCTTTTTTTCGCCTTGGCGGCCTGCCTGCTGGCGGGCGCCGTTCCTGCAACGGCGGATGCATTTCGTGTTTTAGAACCGGGCCTTAGCCTGGCGGTGATTTCATACCATACAGAATTGGGCAGCAGCGAAGAACTGGTTCTTTTGCGGGCAGACCCCGCCATGGTGGACCTGGATTTGCTCATCAGTTCGGAACTGGGCATTGCGCCGCTTACCCCGCAAGCCTGGGCTGAAAACTATGGCTTATCCGCGGTAATAAACGCCAGCATGTACCTGGACAACGTTAATACCAGCACCGGGTATATGCGGCACAACGGTTTTTTGAACAACCCTAGAGTCGTGACTCGTTTCGGGGCTTTTTTCGTGTCCGGCCCTGTTGCCGGAGCCAAAAATACCGAGCTGCCCGCTGCGGCTGTTTTGGACCGCGACGCCGACGACTGGGAGCGCTTGTTGCCGTTATATAATACGGTTGTTCAGAATTTTCGGATCATCAACGCGCAAGGCGTGGTCCTCTGGACGGACAACAACAGGCGGCACAGCATTTCCGCGCTTGGCGAAGATGAGGACGGGCTGCTTTATTTTATTCACACCCCGGGCATGGTCAGTGTGCCCGAATTGGTCCGGCTGCTTTACGGGCTGCCGATCATCTTTACCCGGCTTATGTATGTTGAGGGCGGACATCCCGCAGCGCTGCATGTTCAGACATCGCGGCTTACGCGTACCTGGGCGGGGCGTTATGCCAATTTTATCAGTGACCCGGCAGCGGCGTCGCCCTTGCCCAATGTAATCGTGATTCGCCGTAAAAGCGCATCCTGGCGTTAGTTCTCAGTCTTTCTCAAAAGCCTGCAAGGCCGCCAGCACACCCTTTCCGGACAGACCGATCTTTTCCCGCAGTATTTTTACCGGGCCATGCTCGATAAAGGAATCCGGCAGGCCCAGGCGGGTTACTTTGTCCGCCAGCCCGTGTTGGTTGTAAAACTCAAGAATGGCCGAGGAAAACCCGCCGGACAGCATGTTTTCTTCAATAACCAGCAAGTGTTTATGCGTTGCGGCCAGCTCTAAGAGTTGCGCTTCGGGCAGCGGCTTGACAAACCGGGCATGGAAGACAGTGGGCCTGGGTCGGCCTTGCTGTTCCCAAAGTTCGGCTCCGCTGAGGCCGCAGTTCACCGCCGTTCCAATCCCGATAATGGCGATGTCCTGCCCGTGCTCCTTCGCCCCAGGCGATTGCGGCGGCAGGCTGTTCGGAGCGGTCCAGGCCGCTGTAGCCGCGCGGGTAGCGAATGGCCGTAGGCGCGCCGTGCTGCAGTGCCGCCTCCAGCATGAGCGTCAGTTCGTGTTCATGCCGGGGGGCCATTACGGTCATGTTGGGGATGTGCCGCAAATACGATATGTCAAACACGCCGTGGTGCGTCGGCCCGTCCTCTCCCACCAGGCCTGCCCGGTCCAGGCAGAAAATTACCGGCAGGTTTTGCAGGCAGACATCGTGAATAATCTGGTCGTAGGCGCGTTGTAAAAAAGTGG
>CAZNBK010000166.1:3019-5982 GCA_964571105.1 uncultured Desulfovibrionaceae bacterium | reverse complement strand
GATATGGGCGCTGCGGGCTTTGCCTACAGCCCCGCTCTGCAACAGCGGTTATTTCAGGCTGTGGAAGCCGCCGGACCATACGCGCCGCTACACTATATCGGGCACCCAAACCTGCCCTTGTCCATGTCCGGCAAAGCCCTGAAACCGTATATCGACCTTTGGCAACGCGTGGCTCTGGCCTGTGCCCCGGGCATGCTCTACCTGGAAAACATCATCGAGCCGGACCCGGACATGCTGACAAGCTTCCTGCCCATGCTTGAGGTTGAGAATGTGGGCATCTGCTTTGATATCGGACACTGGCATGCGCTGTCCCAAGGCATGCGCAAAAAAGATCTGGCCCGGTGGATAACGGTCCTGACCCCGCACCTGAGGCACATGCATTTACATGACAATCGCGGCCAGGACGACGATCATCTGCCTTTGGGCAAAGGCTGCATCCCCCTGGACGAGCTGCCGCCGTTGCTGCACGACCTGCCGGTCCGGCCCGGCGTTACCTTTGAGGCGCACGGGCACTTGCCGACCCTGCAAGGCTCCCTGGATTATTTGCAAGCCCACCCGCTCTTTTGCGCCGCCCTGGGGCTGAGCCAGCAATAAACCCAGGAAAGGCAGGGGATTGCGCGCAAGGTGCAACCATCATTATTCAGTGGGCGACAATTTTTTTATTTTTTCAGCGTAAAAAGTATTGACAAGAAGGCCGCAATTTGGTCAAAGCATGTTCCTACGGGCGGTTAGCTCATTTGGTAGAGCATCGGCCTTACAAGCCGAGGGCGGTAGGTTCGATCCCTACACCGCCCACCACAACAGCTTATTGGTCGGCAATATCAACTTTGATTTTGCAGACTGACCAAACCCGGAGCAGTAGTTAAGACGGTTATAACGCTGGCCTGTCACGCCAGAGGCCGAGGGTTCGAGTCCCTTCTGCTCCGCCAGAATAAAATGGGGGCAGGTTTACCTGCCCCTTTCCAACCTTCCTTCTTCCCGCTTTTTACCGCAACACCATTTGCTTGACCTTGATTCATTCAAGTTTTGTTCTGCGCTTTGCGGCCTGAGCCTCCCGGCTTAAGCCGACAACCCGCTCCTTCCTTCGGCATTCCCAAATGTCAGAGCGTTATCGAACTCCAATACCCAATGCTGTCTTTAAAGCTAAAAGATAAACGGCTTCCCGCGTTTATCCCCCATCCCTTTTGCATGGCCTGTTCATCTTCAGGCCAGCTATCTAATTTCTTCTTTTATTCCCCATTTTTCATTTTATTTCCTAGTTATTTTTCAGACAAGGAGCATTCTATGGCCAGAAAAAGCGACAAAAAGCACAAAGCCTCGACCACATCTTCAGACGCATACCGGGTCGTCTGGTCAGACCGCGACGGGGCCCAATGCCCGCACTGCGGGCTGGGCACCTTTGTTTGCAGCCGATCCATGCCCTACGAAAACAACCTCAAATTTCGATACCACCGTTGCCGTGGGTGCCATAACAATTTCAGCAGCGTTTTTGTGGATACCAATTGCTGGCGCGACACCCCCATTAAACGCAGGCAAGGCGAGGGAGATTTTAAAGCAGTTTAACCTTTAACCTCAACCGATCAGGAGATGAGCTTATGCCTCTGAACTATGTGGAAAAAAACATGGAAGCGCAGTTGAAAAACAACCCGGCCCTGTCTGCGTATGTAAACGGCCAGGTCTATCCGTTGCGTACGCCGCCCTGGGCGGAAATGCCGGTAATCACTTACCGCCGTGTTTGCGGTCGCCCCGGCGCGGACGGCAATGAAAACACCGAACGCGTAACCGTTCAGCTCAATGTGTGTTCCGACGACTTCGAGGAAGCCAAACAAGTGGCCGCCGCAGTCAGAGACGCCATGTACACGGCTCCGTTCCGCAACCGGCTGATCATTGACAGCGACACCTTTGATGAAAAGCACAACTGCTACTGCGTGAGGCTTTATTACACCTGTTGGCAAAGAAATTGTTAATTGAAAACACGCATTCAACTCATTACTGTACGACGAACCTGCCGGGCAGCAATGCTATCGACTGGAATTCCGGGTGCAGATCCCGCCGGGAATTTGTTCCGCTTTTGTTTTACAAGCCTGTAAAGACAAGATAAACAAACGGCATGAACAGCCAGGACAAATACGCTCCAAACCTCCCGCGCCCTGCGCAATCCACCCCTGAAACCGGCCCGCTTGCCGACATCCGGCCCGTGCTTGCCGTGCGCGATCTTAGCGTGGCTTTTCCTCTGGAAACAGGACAAGCCCTGGCCGTGGACCAAGTTTCTTTTGAAATCTTTCCAGGCCAGACCCTGTGCCTGGTTGGCGAATCCGGCTGCGGCAAAAGCATGACCGCGCTTGCGGTTATGGGGCTGAACCCCAGGCCGGGCAAAATCACGTCCGGTGAAGTCATCTTTATGGACCGCGCTGTAACCGGATTGCCCGACAAAGAATGGGGGCGCATCCGGGGCGACAGAATGAGCATTATCTTTCAGGAGCCCATGACCTCGCTGAACCCCGTGTTTACCGTGGGCGATCAAGTTGCCGAAGTGCTTATGCTGCACCGGGGGCTAACCCGAAAACAGGCTTTGGAGCAAACTGTCGAGCTGTTCCGCCGGGTGGGCATTCCCGCGCCGGAGCAACGCACTCGCGATTTTCCCCATCAACTCAGCGGCGGCATGCGCCAACGGGTTATGATCGCCATGGCCATTGCCTGCAAACCACAGTTGCTCATCGCCGATGAACCGACCACGGCCCTGGATGTCACCATCCAGCGCCAGATTCTCGAGCTGCTGGCCGAACTGGCTGCAGACACGGGCACGGCCACCCTGCTGATCACCCACGATCTGGGCGTGGTGGCGGAACTGGCCGATCAGGTTGCGGTCATGTATGCCGGGCGCATCGTGGAAAGCGCCCCGGCCCGGGAGCTTATGGACAACCCCCGCCACCCTTACACGCTTGGACTGATTAACTGCCGCC
>CAZNBK010000166.1:0-3009 GCA_964571105.1 uncultured Desulfovibrionaceae bacterium | reverse complement strand
GATCGCCGGGCACGTGCCTGCCCTTAACAGCCTGCCCAGCGGCTGTTCTTTTCGCGACCGCTGCCCGAAAGTCAGACCGGAATGCGCCCGAGCCGTGCCTCCGTTTGTTAATTTAAGTCAGAGCCACCAGGTCCGCTGCCTTTTATTCGCCTAGCTTTGCGGTGCGCTCAGCAATCCTCGCCGCCACAACTATAAAATAATAAATATTCAAAAACGTCTTTTATCCTTGACTAGCCCAAGGCCCTGTATACTTCTTAAGGATCGGGCTTTTCTTTTTCTCTGCCCCCGGAGCAGTTCAACCTTGTAAAATTATCTGCAAGGCTAAAGCGCTCTGGCGACAAGGAAAGAAAGGCTGCAACAGGCGCGATTTGCGCGATAACCGACCTTTTATCTTAAGGAGTTTCGTATGAAAACAGAGCTGCTCAATCCGCAAAACAGCACCGTCATCTTTATCGATCACCAGCCGCAGATGACCTTCGGGGTGGCCAACATCGACCGCCAGACCCTGTTCAACAACGTCATGATCCTGGCTAAAGCCGCCAAGATCTTCAAGGTTCCGACCATTCTGACCACCGTGGAAAGCAAGAGTTTTTCCGGCAATATGTGGCCGCAAATTCTGGATATTTTCCCCGACCAGACCCCCATTGAACGCACGTCCATGAACTCCTGGGAAGACAAAAACTTCGTCAATGCCGTGCAGGCCACCGGGCGCAAAAAACTGGTCATTGCCGCCCTGTGGACCGAAGTTTGCCTGAACTTCCCGGCCCTCATGGCCCTGGAAGCCGGTTATGAAGTCTACGCCGTGGAAGACGCCTCGGGAGGCACCTCCCAAACAGCCCACGACGCGGCCATGCGCCGCATTGAGCAGGCGGGCGGCATCCCGGTCACTTCTTTGCAGGTGCTGCTTGAATATCAGCGCGACTGGGCCCGCCGCGAAACTTATGACGCGGTCATGGGTGTGGTTAAAGAGCACTGCGGCGCATACGGCCAGGGTGTGGAATATGCCTACACCATGGTTCATGGGGCCGCCCCGGACCGTAAGCATAAATAGTTCTCCCTCCGGGGAAGGAACCGTAAGGCCGCCTGCCTTGCGGTTCCTTCTTCCGGCCAAAGTTTCCTTCCCTTGGCCTTAAAGGCGCTAAAAATTTCTTCCCGTGGATTTTTCCCCAGATTCAGGCAAAAAATCACCCTCCTACGTAAAGCCGCATTCCCCACGGTTTTCTGTTCTGTCCGGAACCTGCCCGCCCCTTGTTCCGGCCTAATTCCCCGCAAATATCCGGATTACCCCTTGACAAACTGTCGGAATATTGACAGTCAAGTAACAAGGTTAAATAATATTTGCTCAGGGCTAATCAAGTTTTAGGGGAGAACCGGGTATGGCTTTGAAGACAGAGGGCATAATCGGCCAAAGTTCGTCCTTGCGCGATGTGTTCAAGATAATCACCAAAGTCGCGCCCACGGACTCCACGGTATTGGTCACCGGGGAATCAGGCACAGGCAAGGAAGTTCTGGTCCGCGCCCTGCACGCCAACAGTCTGCGCGCGGACAGGCCGTTTATTCCCATCAACTGCGGGGCCATCCCCCGCGAATTGCTGGAATCTGAACTGTTCGGCCACGAAAAAGGCGCTTTCACCCATGCCATCCGGTCCAAACCCGGTCGCTTTGAATTGGGCGATACCGGCACGGTGTTTCTTGACGAAATCGGAGAAATGGACCTGCCCCTGCAAGTCAAAATCCTGCGCGTGCTTCAAGAGCGGGAAATAGAACGGGTGGGCGGCACCGGCGTGCGTAAGGTTGACGTGCGCATCATTGCCGCCACCAACCGCAACCTGGAAGCCGAGGTCAAGGCCGGTCGTTTTCGCGAAGACCTTTATTACCGCCTCAATGTCATTCCCATGCATCTGCCGCCCCTGCGCGAACGCGGTCGCGACATCCTGATTCTGTCCGATTTCTTCCTGAAAAAGTTCTGTGAAATCAAACAGCGTGCAACGCTTACCCTGAGTGATGACGTGCAAAAAGCGCTGGCCGCTTATTCCTGGCCGGGCAACGTGCGCGAGCTGGAAAACTTCATGGAGCGTTTGAGCATCCTCGCTGACGGCCCGGTCGTGGTCATGGACGACCTGCCGGAAAAAATTATCAATGAGATCGGCGACTTGAACTATCTGCCCGCGCTGCCGCCGGCAGAACCGGAATTTGAGGCTGCTGAAAGCCAGGCGGCGCAGGCCACCCTGTCCGCAGCCGCTGCCACCCTGCCCGTAAGCCGTGAGCCGCAAGCAGAGCCGGTGCTGCAGGCCATGCTTGCGCCCCAGGTTTCTTCCGGCGTATTTACCTGGCCCAGCCTGGAGCAGTTGAAAAATATGGATATGGGGCTCAAGGAATTCATGGATACTGTCGAAGAGCATCTGGTGCAGGAAGCTCTGGCCAAGGCCAGCGGCGTGAAAAACCAGGCCGCCGAGTTGCTGGGCATCAAGCGCACCACGCTCATTGAGAAGTTGAAAAAAATGGGACGCGAATAGCTTCCGATTATCGCCGGGGGTTCCCGGGGCTATGGCCCGTATATTGCATATTTTCAGGACCGGAGCGGAACAGCTGGAACGCGGCTCCCCAACGCGGTCATCTTGGCCCGGTCCGGGAACAAACAAGAATGAGGTATGACCCAGCCCCTGGCTGGCGGTGAGCAGAATTAACCGGTGATACAGCAGCCCCTGACCGGACCGGACCGGACTCTTTTACATAAGCTCTTCTGCCTGGTTGTGGCAGCGGGCTTTTTTGCGTCCCTCAACGGCCCGGCCGCTGCCCTGACCTGGCAATGGGAAGCCCTGGACAACCGCGAGCGTGTTCAAATTTACCTGGACGCGCCCGGCGAGGCCACGGTAGAGCGCACCGGTCGCGAGGCGGTAACTGTTACCCTGCCCGCGCCCGCGCAAAGCGTCACCCAGGCCCCCGGTTCCAGAGCGCCGGCCTCCTCACTGGTGTCCGGCCTTAGCGGCAATGACCGCACAGTGGTTA
>CAZNBK010000165.1:0-5984 GCA_964571105.1 uncultured Desulfovibrionaceae bacterium | reverse complement strand
TCCAACTATAACAGACCGCGCAACAGAAGCTGTCCGGTCCCGCTGCCGTTAAAAACCACCTCGCGGGCGTCGCTTTTCACATGCCAGTACATTTCAATACGGTCAACCGGAAAAATGCGCGCGGGCAAATATTCTGCCCATTCAATCAGCATCAGGCCGCTGAATTCTTCAAGACTCTCCTCCAGCATTTCATCACTGCTACCGGGGGTAAGCCGGTACAGATCAAAGTGCTGCACCTGTGGTGTTGTAGGGTAAACATTGCAGAGTGTAAAGCTGGGGCTGGCCACTTCGGCCATTTTCCCACCGGGCAGCGCTTCCACCAGATAGCGGATAAAAGTTGTTTTACCCGCGCCCAAATCACCCATGAGCAAAAATACCGGCAGCTTGGCCCCGGCAGCCCGGCCCTGAAAAGCCGCAATGGCTTCAACCAGCTTATCCGCCAGGGCTTGGGTGTGCGCAAGATCCGGCAACAGGATTGTTTTTTTCACAGCGGTCATAAAACCTCTCCAGACACGGCAAACGAGGGCAGCCACTTGGGCGGCAAACGCCGGACCATGGCCCTGGCGCGGGGGATGGAGCCCGCAATATCGGAGGCCAGGTTGCCCCGCTCCGGAGCCACCTCGGCCAGCATATGCCCGCACAGGCCATGCACGTAAGCGCCGGCGCAGGCCGCCTCCAGCGGCGAGGCGTCTTGCGCCAGAAATGCGGCGATTATGCCGGAGAGCACATCTCCGGAGCCGCCCACGGCCAAATTCGGTTCAATAAACGGCAGGAAGAAACGGCTGCCGCCCTGCCCCAAAAGCGTGCCCGCGCCCTTGAGCAAAACCGCGGACGACAACGCCCCCAGCAGAGCGGACAATGCCGCCGGACGGTCGGCCTCGATGTCCGGCGCGGTGCACTTGAGCAGCCGGGCGGCCTCTCCGGGATGCGGCGTCAACACGGCATTGCGGGGCAAAATTGAACTCAGGCCCGGACAGGCTGCTATGATGGTCAGGGCGTCCGCGTCCAGGAGCAACGGCGGCGCGGCGTCAAGGCCGGACACGGCATGCAGCAGGTCTTCAACCAGGGCATGGGCGTTGCCGGAAAGACCCAGGCCCGGCCCGATCACCACCGCGTCACAGGCGGCAAGCGCAGGTATGAGTTGCCCGACATAAGCGGCATCCCACTCTTGACCGCCGGGTACAAACGCGTCACCCAGGGGCAGCGTCATTATGTCCGGGTTGTTATATTTGACCTGTGCGGCGAGCCCGGCCGGGCAGGCAATGCGCACCAGTCCGGCCCCGGCGCGCAAGGCGGCCAAGGCGCTCAAATGCGGCGCGCCCGTAAGCCCCGGCGAGCCTCCGATGACCAGCACTCTTCCCGCCCTGCCCTTGTGCGCCAAGGCGCTCAAAGGACGTCCCGCCTGAGCGCAACCCGGCAGCAGAACGCTGAACTTCGGGGGATACTTGACCTGTACTTTGGCAGGAATCCCCACGGGTTGAACCAGGAGCCGTCCGGTGAATTCCCGGGCCGGATGCAAAAGCAGACCCATTTTGGGCGCTTCAAATGTCACGGTCAAATCCGCCCGCACCGCCACAGGTGACGGCGTCCCCTGCTGTGCGCACAAGCCGGACGGAATATCCAGCGCCAGCACCAGACAGTCCGGCGCTTTACGCCCCGCGCCGCCTGCAAACCAGCCCACGCAGCGCCTCAACGCAGCAAGTGATGATTCCGCATCCCCCTGCTTGCCGGACAGCAGATTGATTGCGTCAATCAGTTGCTGAAATTCACTGCGCAAAGGAGGAGTGAAACCCGTGCCCAACAAGCCGTCCACAATAATATCCGGCTCTTCCCAACCTTCGGGCAAGGCCGCCCCGGGCGAACTCAACTCATACGCCGTTACCCCGGCATCCAGCGCCTGCCGCAGATGGATATCCGCCGCGCTTGTGGATGAAGCCAGGTTATCCGGCAGGGCATGCAAACGGCAAAGCAACACTTCTGCGCCCTCCTGCAAAAGCAGCCGGGCCAGCACCGCGGCATCTCCGCCGTTGTTGCCTTTACCCATGAACAAAAGTACTTTAACGCCCATAAACACAGGCGTGCTTTCAGTTGTCTCTTCGCAGTCGCTTGCCGTCTTAAGGCGGGCCGACCAGGCCATCTCCAGGCAGCGTAAAGCGCCCAAACCCGCATTGGCCATAAGCTTTTCAGCAGGCACGCCGCCTTCGGTCACGGCAGCCGCATCCCAAGAGGCCATTTCCCGCGCGTCGGGCAAAGGAGCGCACCGCGGATTGTTTACAAGCGCAGCCGTCATCAGTTTCACACCTTTTCCAGAATAACGACCGCCATGGCGCTGTGCCGGTCATGGGAAATGGAAACATGCACGCTGCTAACGCCCAATTCCCGGCGAATTTCATCGGCTTTGCCGAAAAGTTCCATGCTGGGCGCGCCGTCCGGGCCTTTGCGCACCAGGATGTTATCCAGGCGAACCCCTTGACTGAAGCCCGTGCCCAGCGCCTTGACCAAGGCTTCCTTGGCCGCAAAGCGCCCGGCCAGAAATGTGGTGTGCGGACTTTCCCGCCAGCCCTCCAGCTCTTCGGGATGTAAAACATGGCAGGCGAAGCGCTCCCCAAAACGTTCGGCAATGCGCTGGACGCGCTCCATATCCACAATATCCGTTCCCAGACCTATGATCATGGCGGCTCCTTACTGTTTACGAAAAAACAATCCAAACATTATACGTACCATATAAGTGCACAAAGCTCAAAGCGCACCTACCGGCACAACCTCACCGCTTATCCCCCCAACGGCAAGCGCTCATTGACGAAATGAGCTATTCTGCTAAACTGCTTTTTTGTTTTTAAACTCCGCTCTGAAACGTAAAAAATCCGACAAGGATGGTTTATGAATATTTGCACTGTTGGTTCCGGCTATGTGGGTCTGGTGTCCGCAGCCTGTTTTGCGGAAATGGGCAATAATGTAATTTGCGTGGACGTTAACCCGGAAGTGGTCAAAAAACTTAAAGCCGGACAGGTGCATATTTTTGAGCCGGGCCTGGATGAACTGGTCATTCGCAACCATCAGGCCGGACGCCTGGATTTTACCACCGATCTGCCCCAAGGCATGGAAAATGCCGACTTCATCTTCATTACCGTGGGCACGCCATCTTGCGAGGACGGCTCCTGCGACCTCAGCTATGTGGAAGAAGTGGCCAGGTCCATCGGGCGGCACCTGCAACGCTTCGTCGTGGTGGTGGACAAATCCACCGTTCCCGTGGGCACGGCTGATCTGGTGCGCGGTCTCATTGCCGAAGAATTGAAAAAACGCGGCGCTGCCATTGACTTTGAAGTTGTTTCCAACCCCGAGTTTTTAAAGGAAGGCGATGCGGTTAATGATTTTATGAAGCCCGACCGGGTGGTTGTGGGCACCTCCAGCCCCAGGGCCGCCGAAATGATGCATGCCCTGTATGCGCCCTTTGCGCGCAGCCGTGAAAAAATGCTGGTTTTCAGCATTCGCAGCGCGGAAATGAGCAAATATGCCGCCAACTGCATGCTGGCCACCAAAATTTCCTTTATCAACGAAATCGCCCGCATCTGTGAAAAAGTGGGCGCGGACGCGCGCGAAGTACGCATGGGCATCGGCTCTGACCATCGCATCGGCTACCACTTCATTTACCCAGGGGTGGGCTACGGCGGATCGTGCTTCCCCAAGGACGTCAAGGCGCTGATACACACGGCCAACCAGGCCGGGGTAAAACCCCTCCTGCTGGAAGCCGTGGAAGAGGTCAATGCCGAGCAAAAGCGAATCATGGCCCAAAAGGTGTTGGATTATTTCGCGCCGCAAGGCGGGGTCAAGGGCAAAACCCTGGCCCTGTGGGGCCTGGCCTTCAAGGCCAATACCGATGATATGCGCGAAGCCGCCTCGCTGGCGATTATCAATGAACTCACCGCGCAGGGCATGCGCGTGCGCGCCTTTGACCCGGTGGCCGGGGATAATGCGGCAAAAATATTAAAGGACAATAAGCTGGCCGAAGTAGTGCCCGAACAGTATGCCGCCTTGCAAGGGGCTGACGCGCTCATGGTGGTGACCGAATGGAACCAGTTCCGCAATCCTGATTTTGCGAAAATCAAAGCAGCTCTAAGCGCACCCCTTATCTTTGACGGTCGTAACCTGTATGACCCCGCCCAGACTGCCGCGGCAGGCTTTGCGTACTTCTGCATTGGCAGGGCTACAAATAGTTACTAAACAGCAGATCACAAAAAATAAAAAAACAAAGAGCAGGCTGCAAGCAGTCTGCTCTTTGTTATGATCATTAGGGCATTTTAACTTTGAAATATTACAAAACTCGAATGCCGAACGCTATCTTTAAAATCAGAAGGCAAAAACACATTTCCCTTTATAGGTGCGCAAAATCCAAGACGATTTTGCGAAAGGCACGCGCTGCTTAACCGCGCGCGGGTGCAGCTTCACTGCACCAGAGCATTTTTTCAAGATACAATTTCAATGTTAAAATGCTCTAAAAGCTTTTATCTGCCGTAAACAACTACCTGCTGAATGGCTGTGCCCGCTTCCGCAGCCACCGTGCGCGAAGCTGCGCGGACATTGAGCTCGGAAAGAATGGCCTGCTCGTAGTTTTGCCGGGGCAGAGGAAAGTTGCCCGTATCCAGCAGGGAATAAGTATCCAGAATAACTGTTTGCTCCCAGGCGTCCAGGAGTTCGGCATCGTCCATTTGCCGCAGATGCACTTGCAGGGGAACGTTATCGTCGGACATGGTATGCAGTCTACCCATGAATAACAACCTCACGGGCGGCACAGTAACCCAATGCTTTGCTTTTGACAACCGAACCGGACAGGTTTAACTCTAATTTTATTATTGAGCGCCTAAACCTTTGTCCCGGACGGCATTGCACCGGTTTAACGTGCCGGAGCATTTCGTCGGCAGATACAGTTTAAACGTTGGAATGTTCCAATTTAAAGTTTTTTTCAAACAACCCGAAAATACTGTTATGGTCGGCAATGCCAATACGTAGGCAATTTTAATACGGAAACAGCGGAGAGGCCGGGGGATATATAAAAGCCGAAATCAGCTTTGCAAAAGAGGCGCACCAATGGTAGCGCTGGCCGTTTTTTCCGTAAAAAGCGGCCAGAACAGCCCGGATGCCCAACCTAACAATTACAGCCTGAAAATCAGCTGCAAATATTCATTCTTTAATGTGGATAAAAGCTTGCCGTTTTAATTATTTTTAGGGTAATGTAATCCGCAGTGCGTGTGCCATGCACGCGGACACATACTACCAGCCAGCAAAGGAGGTGCTATGGACACCACGCAAAGACGGGATGACGAACTTTTACAACTGGTTACTTTTAGTACCGGTGAAGAGGAATTTGGCGTAGATATCCTGCGTGTGCAGGAAATTATCAGAACCATGGCCATCACCAAGGTGCCGAAAGCCCCTGAGTTTGTGGAAGGCGTAATCAACCTGCGCGGCAAGGTTATTCCCATTATCGACTTGCGCCGCCGCTTTGGCCTGCAATCCAAAGCACACGACAAGCATACCCGCATCATTGTTATTGAAATCAATACCATGATTGTCGGCTTTGTGGTCGACTCCGTGTCGGAGGTGCTGCGCATTCCGGCCAGCACTGTCGAGCCGCCGCCGCCTGTGGTGGCCGGACTGGAATCTGAATATATCAGCGGAGTGGGCAAGCTTGAAGACCGTCTGCTCATTCTGCTCGACCTGGACCGCCTGCTCTCCCGCGCGGACATTGAAGCGCTGGGGCAGTTATAGCCCGTTTACCAACTCATAAAAAGCCGCCCTGCCCCTGGCAGAGCGGCTTTTTTGGCTTAATTAAATGATTTTTTCTGATTTACTGGCTCAACTTAAACACGGAAAAACAACTGAATCCATTAGCGTCCGCCGCGCCCGGACCGCTACCCGCGCCTTGCTGGCCATGCAATTGCGCCGGGCGGGTCGTTCGGTCGCCCTGGTGGGCAAAGACAGTGAAG
>CAZNBK010000164.1:0-6016 GCA_964571105.1 uncultured Desulfovibrionaceae bacterium | reverse complement strand
GAGACGGCCCGTGTCGGCAAGCCGACCGCGCGGTGCAAAACCGGATCGCCCTCGACAGGCCAGACCAAAAGCAGTAAATAAATCTGTAAACATGACCATTACCGCGCCTCACCGGACAACAATGTACCTGAAGCATGTCCGTCAACGAGTTTGCGGAAACAGGGTAAGGCAAGCTTTTGCATAATAAAGTCATCCCCTTTGCCGCCAGACGGCCAATCTTCTTTTGCCTGATTTGTCTGGCCCTGCTGTATATGTTCGCGGTGGGGCGTTATCTGGTTTGGCCGCCGTTGGGCAGCCTGGTGGACAATAATCCGGAGAGCACCGCCTTCATGGATTATCGGCGCTCGCAATGGACCTCGGAAGATCGGGAAATCACCGAAAAGCAGACCTGGAAGGAGCTGAAGCGTATCTCCGCTCATCTGCGCCAAGCCGTGGTCATTGCCGAAGACGATACCTTCTGGGAGCATCACGGCTTTTTCTGGGAAGGCATGCGCATTGCCATGGAAAAGAACCTGGACCGGGGGAGCCTGTCCGTGGGCGGCAGCACCATTACCCAGCAACTGGCTAAAAATCTGTTTCTCTCGCCCGAGCGCAGTGTGACCCGCAAACTACAGGAAGCCATTCTGACCTGGCGGCTTGAGAATACCTTGAGCAAAGAACGTATTTTGGAAATTTACCTCAACGTGGTGGAGTGGGGCGAAGGCATTTACGGCGCTGAAGCCGCAGCCCGCCATTACTTCGGGGTTTCTGCCGGGAATCTGGGCAGGCGTCAAGCCGCTCAACTGGCGGCCATGTTGCCCAACCCCCTGGGGCGCCGCCCGGACTCGCGCCATGTCCAGCGCACCGCAGAAACCATCATGCGCCGAATGCACTGACCCGGACATGCCGACTCGGGATAATCCGGGCAAAGTTTTTTTCTTTTTAGTTTTTAGCCGTTGCGATCCATAAAATATTCCCCTCTTGGTGAAAATTCTTTTGGATAATCGTCATCGTGTCGGAGCAAGCCTGGTTTTGACCGCAGCCGATGATTGCACGGGTCTTTTTTTGTGGTAATATTTAAATCAGGACCAGAGTAGTTTAACTGTGAAATATTACAAAAGCAGATCAAGAAATTTTGATTATGAGACGGCTTCTACTTCCCATTTATGGGAATGAGAATTAATTATTATTAGCGATTTATTGATTTATTGGAGATTATATGCACGTTGGCGTTGGTTATTGTGAAAACCCCGATACGCTGACCGCCGGTCGGGAAGCGGCTCGCGAGGCGCTGCATGGCCTTGCCGGGGCGAACTGCGATCTTGTGCTGTTGTTTTCCACTTCCCGGCATGATGCAGCCAGGCTGCGTTCCGCCGTGGCCGAAGTAATCGGCGCGGCTGTTCCCATTGTTGGCGGCGGTTGCGCCGGAGCTATCAGCAATGACCGTTTCGGCTACGATGGCGATCAGGTTATTCTGGCCGCGTGTTCATTGAAAGGGGCCGCTTGTGAGCTCACGTGCGAAGGCAATATTGTGGAGCGCGAATTTGAGGCCGGAGTCAGCCTGGGCAAGCATCTGGCCGAAGCCGGGGTTACCCCTGAATCCTCTGTGCTTTTGTTTTACGACGCCATAGACCGCAGCCTGGGCGCGCCCCGGCTGGTGCAGGCCACGCCGCTATTGGCCGGAATAGAACAAGCCCTGGGTTTCAATGCGCCGATCGTGGGCGCAGGCCTGCAGGGCGACTACATTGCCAGCCCCACCAAGCAATGGACCGGGCAGGGGCTGGATCAACACACGGCCCTGGCCCTGTCGTTCAGCGGCGACGTGCGCGTGGACAGTGTCATTATGCACGGCTGCCGCCCGGCCACCGGCTATTACACCGTCACCAAGGCCGAGGGCCAGGTCATTCTGGAAATCAACAACGAACCGGCCATTGCTTTTTTGGACAAACTGCTCGGCCCGGCCATCAAGCCGAAAGATTACCCCTTTTTCCTTGTTCTGGGCATTAACAAAGGCGACAAATGGGGTGAATTCGACGAGGAAATCTACATAAACCACCTTTGTCTGGCCCTGGACGAAGAACGCGGCGGTATTGTCATGTTTGAGTCCGATATGGTCAGCGGCACCGAATTTCAGATTATGTACCGCACTCTGGAGCCGCATTACATGCCGGCGCGCATGGAAAAACTGTTTGCGGACCTTAAGAGGCGCGAGCCGGTATTTGCGCTGTATATCAACTGCGCGGGCCGGGCTGCCGGGGCCGGGGGGCAAGATATTGAAGACGCGCTTACCGTGCAGGAAACTGTGGCCGGGCGAGTGCCGTTGCTCGGCTTGTATACCGGAGTGGAAATAGCCCCGGTGCAGGGCAAATCGCGCGGTCTGGACTGGACCGGAGTGTTTTGCCTGTTCAGTGTTCCCGCCAAAGGAGGCAACGAGTAATGAGTCACACCTCCAAGCACGCCGCTGCTTTGCCGGAAGAAGCTCAGCGTGAGCTTGAATATTTGCGCCGCACCACTGAGCGGACCATGGCCAAGGTTCTGGCGCTGGACGCGCAGTCCATGGGTCTGCGCATGCAGTTTGAGCAAAAACGGCGCGGCTTTCAGCTCATGGCCGAGCTGGCCGTTACCCTGGGGCAGGACACCAATTACGGGCGCGTATTCGAGTCGGTCAGCCGCCGCATCAATGCGGCTTTGAACATGCAACGCACGGTGGTGCTCACTCCGGATGAAGCCGGAGCATTTCAGGCCGCCATCCTGCAAGGCTATGGCGATGACGTGCCGGTCGGGCTGGCGGGAAGCCGGGTGCCCGTGCCGGTGGAAATGCTCAACCCCAATGCGCCGGTGTTGGTCACCGCTGCGGACAGCCCGGAGTTGTTTGCGGAATTCCGCCGGGTCCTGGCCTTGCCATACCTGGTTTCTTCCCCGGTTATTCTCAATAATACCGTTATGGGCATTCTGGTCACCGGGCGCATGGCCGAACAGCACCCATTTCTGCCCAGGCTGGGGCAGGGCGATGTGGAAACTGTGCAGACAGTCAGCGCTTATCTTGCGGCCATGCTGGCCAGCAGCCGTTTTGCTGAGGCCGAGGAGCGCACCCGGATCATGTTCGACGCCACCCCGCTGTGCTGCACCTTCTGGGACGAAGAAGGCAATAACGTGGATTGCAACCAGGAAGCCGTGCGCATGTTCGGGGTCAAGGACAAAGAGGAATTTCTCGACCGGTTTGTTGAGCTTTCCCCGGAGTATCAGCCCGACGGCAGCCGGTCAGCCGAAGGCTTCAAGAGATGCACTTCCATTGCTGTGGAACGCGGCTCTTACCGTTTTGAATGGTTGCACCAGACTCTGAGCGGTGAGCCTATGCCCACGGAGGTAACCTTGGTGCGTTCCAGGCGGGGCGACAAAGACATTGTGGCCGGATTTACCCGCGATTTGCGCGAGCACAAGGCCATGCTGGCCGAGATGTATAAAACTGAGGAAGAATTGCGTCGCGCCCGCGATCTGGCCGAACGCAACGCCAAGGCCAAAAGTGTTTTTCTGGCCAATATGAGCCACGAGATCCGCACGCCCATGAACGCCATTCTGGGCATGATTCATCTGCTCAACGACACTGAACTCACATACAAGCAAAAGCAGTATGTGGAGCAAGCCAAAGACTCCACCAACCTGCTCTTGCGCATTATCAACGATATTCTAGATTTTTCCAAAATTGACGCCGGGCGTCTGGAAATGGAATCCATCGATTTTTCCACTGAAAAGGCCGTGCATCACGTTCGCGACCTGATTAGCGAGCAGGTGGCTTCGCGCGGGTTGTATCTGAACATGCACATTGCCCCGGATGTGCCTGCCCGGGTACAGGGCGATCCCGTGCGCCTGGAGCAGATTCTTCTCAATCTGGTCAACAATGCGGTTAAATTCACCAGCCAGGGCGGGGTGACCGTGCAGGTGTCCCGTTGCCCGGCTGAGGACTCTTTGCGCCCCGGCAAGGTTAAATTGTATTTCAGCATTGCCGATACCGGCATCGGCATGACCCCGGAGCAGATGGACGGTTTGTTTACGCCCTTCACTCAGGCCGATGCCTCCACCACCCGCAAATACGGCGGCACCGGGTTGGGGCTGGCGATCAGCCGCAGTCTGGTGGACCTCATGGACGGTGAGATCTCCTGCGAGAGCGTACCGGGCAAGGGCAGTACATTCTGGTTTACCGTGACCCTGGGCCTGGCGGAAGAAGCGAGGCCCGCCGGGAGAGACGGGGCGGACGCGGTTGACGGTGCGGGATTTGACGAGCCGGGAGGAGCACCGGGCGACTTTTCCGACATCAGCGGCATGCGTGTGCTTTTGGCCGAGGATAACGAGATCAACCAGATCATCGCCGTGGAACTGTTGTCTTCCAAGGGGGTGGAGGTGGTGGTGGCCGGTAACGGCCAGGAAGCCCTGGACACCCTGGACAAAGACGCCGGTTTTGACCTGGTGCTGATGGATATTCAGATGCCGGTCATGGATGGGCTTACTGCTGCGTCCAAACTGCGCAAGATGCCGCGTTTTAAAAATTTGCCGGTCATTGCCATGACCGCGCACGCCATGAGCGGTGACCGCGAAACCAGTCTTTTGAGCGGTATGAACGATCACATCACCAAGCCCATTGAGCCGGACTTGCTGTATGCCACCTTGCGCAAGTGGCGGTAGAGTGATGCGCTTGCTTTCCGTGCAGCGCGTCAGGCGGGATTTATCCCCGCGTTACGACAATCTCAATGCGAAAAGGCTCTAATTGACAAAAGTTCTGGCGGTATGCAACAACGGGCCTGCCGCCCGCGACAAAGGCTCCGGAGAAATTTGTTTCCGCTGCCAAAAGGCTTTGCCGGGCGTCAATTGTTATAAAAAACAATTCCGGCCCGTGGCGGCTTTTGCCGCCGGGAATTGAACCGGCCTGCAACCTTCAGCTTTGGGAGATTTCCGTGAAAAAACTTTCCCTGCTCATGGCCTTTGTCCTCTTGTCGTTTGCCCTTTTCGGCTGCAACACTGCCAGCCTGATGACCACCATGACCGGCACTTCTTACAGCAGCGCCCGCATACTTTTGGTTTATTCCGAGCCCGAGGTCATCCGCGACCAGTCCAAGGTTGCCACCATTATCGTTCCCGACAACTACGGGCTGACCATCAACGGGCTGTTGATCAAGGAGCTGGAAGGCCCGCTCAACCCTGCCTTGCGCACCTCAGCCGGCGGCGGGGGGTATATTGTGGATCTGCTGCCCGGCGTTTACGAGCTGGTGGTCACCTATGACGCCAACACCGCCCAGGGAGGCGAACCGACCATGAATCAGGTTTACAGCAGCGGCGGTTCCTCGGTGAGTGCCGGGGCCAATCTCGGCTCGCTGATTTCCTGGATCAGAACCTCGGAAACCAGCCACACGCTTAACGGCGGCGAGGTTTTCGCCATGGGTTTGAAGTTGATGACCATTTCCGGCGAAATCGATCTTTACCCCGTGGCCGAGAGCGATCGGGCGATTATTGCTGAAAGGCGCAACCAGGCGCAGTTCAGCACGCTTGGCGCAAATTAAGCGACCCGGGCGATTGCGCCTGTTCACTCGACAAAACCATTGCCAAACCATACGGGCAGCTGGCGGAGATTTCCGCGCGGCTGCCCGTATGCTGGCGTCACGCCTGGTTTTAGCCCACGCGCCTGTAGGGGGCGCGACTGTGGCCGGAAACGGTGAACCTGATTTCGGAGGGTTTCAATCCGCGCGCCTGTAGGAGGCGCGACGCAAAGGCGCCCTTGCCGTGCACGATGGGGGAGTTTCAATCCACGCGCCTGTAGGGGCGCGACCAGCCAGGAAGCGAAGGTATGCCGCAAAGTATGGTTTCAATCCACGTGCCCGTAGGAGGCGCGACGGCGGCTTCCAGGCGCTGTTTCAGTTCCACATAGTTTCAATCCACGCGCCTGTAGGAGGCGCGACCAAGCCTGTGTCCGGGTTACCGTCTCCATCCAAGTTTCAATCCACGCGCCTGTAGGAGGCGCGACGGTTGAGCACAGCGAGTCCATGCT
>CAZNBK010000163.1:0-6077 GCA_964571105.1 uncultured Desulfovibrionaceae bacterium | reverse complement strand
CTTCAACATAAGTTTTTTCACTCCGAGCCTGATAACCGCCCTCCCTACACTATTGTGATACCGCCACCAAATGTCACCGGCGTATTGCACATGGGACATATCCTTAACAACACCATCCAGGATATTATCATACGTCATGCCCGAATGACCGGATATAATGCCTGCTGGGTTCCCGGTACCGATCATGCTTCTATTGCCACCGAGGCCAAAGTTGTGGAAGGCCTGGTTGACGCCATTGTGGAAGTGACCGAAACCGGCTCCACCATCAAAGCGCATGGGTTACGCATCATTGCCGAGGTTATGGAAACCAACACCCAGCTCATCGCCAGCCGGGCCGCCTGGGCCGATCCCTGGAAACGCAAGAAAATCCAGCAAATCGACCTGCTTTTGCAGGCCGCGCTGCGGGCCGAATCATTGGTGGGCCTGAAAATGAACGCGCCCACAGCCAAACTTGACGACATTCTCAGCATCCTGCCGAGCTTTACCTCGCCCACGGTGGCTCACCTGCAAAACCCCGACTGGGTGGCCCTGGAAATTCTGGTGGATGTGGGCACGGTGCGCGACCTGCTGCCCACCCTCAAGGACAAGGGCGCTGAAGGCATCATTGAGTATTCATTGAACAAAGTGATCTAGGGAAACGGGGAAACGGAAAGAACCTTTATCAGGCAAGGTTCTTTCCGCCCTTCCCCAACTGCCCGCTCCGGCCATCCACAAACCTTTTCCACCGAGTTCAAGTTGAACTTACACGTTGGCATAACTCCGCCGCAATTTCTCTACGGCATCATCGGGCACCCCCTGGGGCACAGCCTGAGCCCGCGTTTGCATACCTGGATTATGGAGCAGACCGGGCACCCCGGCGCTTTTTACGCCTGGCCGGTTTCGCCGGATGAGCTGCCCGAGTTCATGGCTGCGCTCCGCACATTGCCGGTGCACGGCCTGTGTGTGACCATTCCGCACAAGACAGCCGTTATTCCCTTTTTAGATGAGCTGACTCCGGAAGCCCAGGCCGTGGGCGCGGCCAACACCCTGTTCTGGCGTGACGGCAAACTGTTCGGACACAATACGGATGTGGCGGGCTTCCTTACCCCCTTGCGCGAGTATTATCCGGCTGGCCCTCCGGTTTCGGCATTGGTGCTCGGCGCGGGAGGGGCGGCCAGGGCCGTGCTGCACGGCCTGAACCTCCTCGGCGTGAAAAACATCCGCCTGACTGCCCGCAATAAAAAATCCGGCCTTGCCCTGGCCGAACACTTTGGCTGTGAGTATATCCCCTGGGAACAGCGTGCCGACGCTAAAGCCAATCTGGTAATCAATACCACGCCGCTGGGCATGTCCGGCAGCGCCGGGCAAGCCGCCAGCCCCTTAGGCACAGCTGATTTTATCTCGCTTATCCCGCCGGACGCCGGGCAGTGCCTGGCCTATGACCTCGTCTACAATCCTCTGCACACGCCGTTCTTACGTCATGCCCAGGCAGCCGGGTGGTCTACCCAGGACGGACTCTGCATGCTCGCCGCGCAAGGCCTGGCCCAATTCGCCTGCTGGAGCGGTCAGACCCCGCCGCCGCTGCCCGAGGCAGTGGCCATTCTCGAGCCACTATTGCCCGGTTGACAACGCAGACAGGCCACCGGCTTTGCGCACGATGCGAAAAAACCAAAGGCTTGGGCAAAAGCAAGTTTTGCCAAGGCTTTGTTGCGGGCGGCCAGGCGCGTTGCTATATGCCGCCGGAGCATTTCGCCGAGTAGACATTTCCAAGGGCTAAACGCGCTAAAGCAGTTCAACTTTGAAATGTTGCAAAATTCAAATACCAAATGCTCTCATTGGAGCCAAAAGGCAAAAACACATTTCCCGTATAAATACGCAAAATCTAAGGCGATTTTGCGAAAGGCACGCGCTGCTTACCCGCGCGCGGGTGCCGCTTCGCGGCACCAGAGCATTTTATCAATCATATAATTTCAATGTTAAAATGCTCTAACCAAAAAATAAAAAGAATGCTTGTACATTTTCCGCACAGCGAATAAAATATCGTAAGTATTGAAATGTAGTTTGATCACTGTGTATTTTCTATGTCTGGCGGGATGTTTTGAATTTTTCAGCAATCACTCTCAAAAAGCTTTGCCTTGTTGCAGCGCTCATCTTCTGTTTTTCAGCAGTTGCTTGCACTCAGGACCGGGACGAATCTATCGTCCCCCATCCGGTTTACCGTGACTTCCGCGAAATTCCGGGGGCAACGGCGGAAGAAATCGCGGCTGTGGAAGCCCTTAAGGCCGGACACGAGCGGTTCATCTACGGCATGCTCATGAGCATGGAAACCTTTGTGCGCGAAGACGGCAGCATTGGCGGTTACTCCGCCCTGTTCTGCGATTGGATGTCGCAGCTTTTCGGGATCAGGTTTGAGCCGCAAATATATGCCTGGAACGATCTGTTTGCCGGGTTTGAACAGCAGACCATCGACTTCACCGGCGAGCTCACGGCCACGCCGGAGCGCATGCAAAAATATTTCATGTCCGACACGTTTACGGAAAGAACCATCAAGGCTTTCCGTCTTGAGGGCGCCGAACGCTTCAGCGACATCGCCAGAAACCGTTCCCTGCGCTACGCCTTTTTACAGGACACCACCACCAAGGATGCGGTTTTACCGGTCTCGGCATATCCCATTGAAGCGGTTCAGGCCGCCAGTGAAGCCGAAGCCGCGCTCCTGCTCCTGACCGGCGAGGCAGATGCCTTTTTGGCCGAAGAGCACAGCGCTGCGGTTTTACCCGATGCCATTATCGCGGAAGATATTTTCCCGGTGGCCTATTCTCCGGTGTCCTTTTCCACGGCCAATCCCGAGCTTGCGCCCGTTGTCACGCTGCTTAACAAGGCCTTGAAGCACGGCGCTTTTCTGCACCTCATGGACCTTTATAACCAGGGTATGCGCGAGTACCAGCGCCACAAACTATATTCCTGGCTTACCCCGGAAGAAAAAAACTACCTCAATGCGCACCGGCAGGGAAATACGCCCGTGCCGGTACTGGCCGACTACGACTCTTATCCGGCCAGTTTTTTCAATACCCGGGAAAATGAATGGCAAGGCATCGCCATTGATGTGCTCAAAGAAGTCAAAGACTTGAGCGGGCTGGAATACATCATCATCAACAAGCCCTCAGACAACTGGCAGGTTATCTTCGACATGCTCAAAAGTGGCCAGGGCTCGCTGATTACCGAGCTGATATACTCCAATGACCGCAAAGGCCGTTTCCTCTGGCCCAAAGATGCCTATTCCACAGATTATTTTGCCCTGCTTTCCCTGGCCGAACGCGAGTATATCGCCATTAACCAGGTGCTTTACTCCAGGGTCGGTCTGATCGCCAATTCGGGGTATGCCGACGTGTTTCACGAATGGTTCCCCAACCATACCGGCATTGTTGAGTTTTCCAATGCCAATGACGGTTTCCAAGCCCTGGAAAACAATGAGATCGACCTGCTCATGGCCTCGCGCAATTTGCTCTTGAGCGCCACAAACTACCATGAAAACCCGGCCTTTAAGGCCAACTTCATCTTTGACCGCACTTATGAGTCCTCGTTCGGCTTCCATCGCGACGAGGCCGTGCTGTGCTCCATTTTCAGCAAAGCGCAAAGCCTGGTGAACACCAAGGTCATTGCCGACCGCTGGACACGCAAAGTTTTTGATTACCGCAGCAAGATGGCCCGGGAACAAATTCCATACCTGCTGGGGCTATCCGGGCTGCTCCTGTGCGTGCTTGTGCTGATCACAATTTTATTTATCCGCAACAGCCAGGTGAAAAAACGTTTGGAAATCATGGTTCGCAAGCGCACCGCAGAGCTGGAAAACGCCTCCCGGGCCAAGGGTGATTTTCTCTCGCGCATGAGCCACGAAATCCGCACGCCCCTTAATGCGATCATCGGCATGGCCCACATCGCCAGGCGTTCCGCTGTGGATGAATCGCCCAAAACACTGACTGCGGTTGATTCGATTATTGCCGCTTCCGGGCATCTGCTGGATATCCTCAATGATGTTCTGGATATCTCCAAAATCGAAGCCGGTAAATTCACCTTGGGCATTGAACCGTTTTCACTTGTGGCGGCCATGCGCGATGTGGAGAGCATTATCATTCAGCGCTGCCGCGACAAAGACATCATCTGGCTGACCAATCTGCATGACCTGCCCAATATCCAGGTGCTGGGCGATCAGTTGCGCCTGCGCCAGGTGCTGATCAACCTCCTGGGCAATGCCGTAAAATTTACCCCGGAAGGCGGCCAGGTTGAACTCAAGGTCGACCTGCTTACCGAGGATGACGCATCCGCAGTGCTGCGCTTTACCGTAACCGATACCGGAATCGGCATGACCGAAGAGCAACGCTCGCGCCTGTTCCTGCCTTTTGAGCAGGCGGATGCGAGCACAGCCGCCCGCTATGGCGGAACCGGCCTGGGCCTGGCCATCAGTCAAAATCTGGTTGTGGAAATGGGCGGCGAGATCAGCGTGACCAGCATGGTGGGCGAAGGCTCTGCCTTCAGCTTCACGCTTACGTTTGCCAAAAGCGAAACCGTGGCGCTGGAACAGATAAAAGACCAGCCCGACAGCCCGCTTGATTTATCCGGAAAACGTATTCTCCTGGCCGAGGATATCGCCATTAACCGCATTATTCTCAAAGAGCTGCTGCAGGAAACGCAGGTGCTCATCACTGAGGCGGAAAACGGCGAAGAAGTCGTGCGCCTGTTCAGCGAATCTCCCGAGCATTATTACGATCTTATTTTTATGGATATTCAGATGCCCCTGCTGGACGGCTACGCAGCCACGGAACGCATTCGGGGCTTGAACCGCCGCGATGCCCGCACGCTGCCCATCATCGCCATGACCGCCAATGCCTACCGGGAAGATATCGACAAAGCCCTGGCCTCGGGCATGAACGGGCATGTGGCCAAACCCATTGATATAGACGCGGTCAAACGGCTGCTGCGCGACCTGTTCCTGGCTGCTCAGCAAACGGAAAAGTAAGCCAGATACTCCTGGTTCCCTTTGGGCCCTTTTATCTTGGCCGGGACCACGCCTTTGACCTCAAGCTGCAAGTTTTCCCGCGCAAAGGCCAGTACATCGTCCACGGCCCGCTGTTGGTCGGCTTGCGCGCGCACCACCCCCCGGTCCGTGCCGGACGGCCCCAACTCAAACTGCGGCTTGATCAGGGCGATTATTTGCCCGCTGGGCTTCAGCCATTGCAGGCAGGGCGGCAGAATCAATTTCAAAGAAATAAAGGATACATCCGCGACCACCAGGTCCACGGCCTCAGGGATGAGCTGCGGCGGGGCCAGGCGCAAATTAACCCGTTCCAGGCTGACCACCCGGGGGTCATGGCGGATTTTGGGATGCAACTGCCCATAGCCGACATCAACGGCGTACACTTTGTTTGCGCCGTGCTGCAAGAGGCAATCGGTAAACCCACCCGTGGACGCGCCCGCATCCAGAGCCACAAGCCCCTGCACCGCCACCTGGAAATGTTCCAGGGCGGTAAGCAGCTTATACGCCCCGCGGCTGACAAAACGCTCGCTTTCCTTTACCAGCAGCGGCGCGTTTGCGGGCAGAAGCTGACCGGGCTTGCCGACCGGCACTTTTGCGCCGGGCCTGTCTTCAAAAACCTGACCGGCCATGATCAAGCGTTTGGCCTGCTCGCGGCTCCCGGCCAGGCCGCGTTCCACCAGCAATTGATCGGCGCGCAGTTTTCCGATTTTAACTTTCATTGCTCTTCTTTAAAACAAACGCCCCTTACCCACAATGCCTTGCCATTTTCTTATCAGGTGTTATTATTGATAAGCTTGATATATGTTCACTGCTAAGTTTTTTTGAACTTGATATAAAAACCTCTGCCCGGCCTTGCTGTTTTTCTTGCCAAACTGGCAAAAGCAGGCTAAGAGCACTGGTTCCGCATATGCATGGAGGTTTTATGAAAAAGGCGATTCATCCCAAAATTTTTCAGGCCAAGATTTCTTGCGCCTGTGGCAACGAAATTCAGGCTCAGTCCACCCGTGGCGAAGAAGTGCATGTTGAAATTTGTTCCAACTGCCACCCCTTCTACACCGGCAAGCAG
>CAZNBK010000162.1:1496-6085 GCA_964571105.1 uncultured Desulfovibrionaceae bacterium | reverse complement strand
CCCATGAATAATGCCCCGGCGTTATTGATCAGGGGCATGAAATCCCATGGTTTTTCCACCAGCAGCTCCAAGTGCTCCGGGGCCACGGCATTGGCCAGGGCGCAGGCTTCTTGCAGATTGGGGACCAGGACCATGGCCCCCCACTCTTTGAGCGAGGCTGCCGCAATCTCGGCGCGGGGCAGCTCGGCCAACTGCCGACGCAATTCGTCTTTGGTTTTGTGCAGAAAATCCGGGTCATCGCTAATCAGTACTGCCGAGGCCATTTTGTCGTGCTCGGCCTGGGAGAGCATGTCAGCCGCAGCCATCAGGGGCGTGGCCCTGGAATCAGCGATGATCAATATTTCACTGGGTCCGGCCAGCATATCAATGCCCACCTGGCCCATGAGCAGGCGTTTGGCCTCGGTCACATAGGCGTTGCCCGGCCCGGCGATTACATCCACCGCGTTGATGCTGCGGGTGCCCAAAGCCAGCGCAGCTACGGCCCAGGCCGAGCCCAGCGCGTAAATTTCGGTGATGCCCAGCATCTGGGCAGTGGCCAGGATCAGCGAATTAATCCGCCCGTCCGCACCGGGTGGGGAAACCACGGCGATTTCCGGCACCCCGGCCACCTGAGCCGGAATGGCGGTCATCAGCAAGCTGGAAATCAACGGGGTTTTGCCGCCCTGCCCGCCCGGCACATATAGCCCGGCCCGGCCCACCGGGCGCACGGCCTGACCCAGAATGGTGCCGTCCGGTTTGCTGGCAAACCAGGATTTGTCTTTGGCCGCCTCATGAAATTCACGGATGTTGGCCGCCGCTTCGGCGATTACGGCCATGTCCCCGACCGGAGCGTTTTCGGCTGCAGCGGCCAGCTCGTTGGCGCTTACCCGCAACTGCTCTTTTCCGAAACCCGGGCAGTCAAAGCGGCGGGTATATTCCAGCAGGGCTGCATCGCCGTTGGCGCGGACATCTTCAACAATGGCTGCAACCCGCTCGGCAACGGACGGGTCCGGTCGATTACGTTCAGCCAGCAGGTTGAGCAGTTCAGCCCAGCCCCGGGCAGCGGATAAATTTAAAACTCGGCAGGGCATTTTTCCAGCTCCTTTAGGCTATTACCCCCACTTGCAAGCAAGCAATTGGTATCTCTATCACAGACTTTTTTGCACGCCAACCATTAGGGATGGACAACTTTGCGGCGGAGAAGGGCAGGGATGGGGCGGGTTTGGGGAGAGGAGCCGCAGCAGGGGCCTTGTGCTTTTTCAGCTCAAGAGGTGTTGCTTATCTGCTTTCTTTGTAGTGATTGCGCAGGGCGGCTTCGAGGCTGTCCAGAGAAACAGGCTTGGTGAGGTGGCCGTCCATGCCCGCATCCATGCTGCGCTCGGCATCGCCCTGCATGGCGTTGGCGGTCATGGCCAGGATGGGAATGTGGGGCAGGTCGTGCTCTTCCTCGTAGAGGCGGATGAGCCGGGTGGCTTCGTAGCCGTCGAGCACAGGCATGAGGCAGTCCATGAACACCAGGTCGTAATGGTGGTCTTCGCAAAGAATAGTAACGGCATCGCGTCCGTTTTCGGCGTCGTCCACGGTGCAACCCAGGGCTTCAAGCATGTCTTTGGCGATCATGGTATTGATGGGGTTGTCTTCCACCAGGAGGATGCGCATGGGATAGCGCCCCAGGCCCTGGCTGGCGGCAGACTCGGGCAGGGAATCGCCTTCGCTGCCCCGGAGGGTGTTGACGACCTGGAGATTGTTGGCGTAGCGGGACAGGACGTGGTCGAAATATCCGGCCAGCTCGTTAAGGTGCTGTTGCAGGGTGTTGTTATGGGCCAGGATGAGCCTGGCGGACGGGGCGGCTTTGCGCAGCACGGTGGAGCGGAATTTGTCGCGCTCGATATTGTCGTCGATTTCCACCACAATGCATTTTGGGGCAAGGCTATTATTTTCGAGATCGCGCAGGGCTTCTTCAAAATCGGCCTGGAGCACGGGATTGGCCCGCATAAGCCGGAGTTTGTCTTCGAGCATGAGTCCGTAATGGGTTTCGGAGATGATCAGGCAATCGGCCCCGTCCAGATAAAGGGGCAGGGCCGCGGGGTCCGGCTCGAGGTTGAGAAACACGGTGAAGGTGGAGCCTTTGTTGAGCACGCTCTGCACTTCGATGGCGCCGTCCATTTTTTCCACAAGTTCTTTGGTGATGGCCAGCCCAAGACCGGTGCCTCCGAACTTGGCGGTAATGCCGCTGTCTTGCTGCTCAAATTTGCTGAACAGTTTGCTTTTGAATTCCGGGGCCATGCCGATGCCGGTGTCGCTGATGGCAATGGCGATGGACTGGCGGACCTGATACGTGCTGACGCGCACGCTGCCCGCAGCGGTAAATTTGATGGCGTTGCTGAGCAGATTGGTGACGATCTGGCGGATGCGGTAAGGGTCGCCGTAATATTTGCCCGGCAGCAGCGGGTCGGTGGAAACGATAAGTTCCAGACCTTTGGCTTCGGCGGCAGAACCCATGAGCGCGGAGATGGCGGACATGATTTCATCGAGGCTGAACCACTCCATATGTAACTCAAGCTTGCCGGCCTCGATTTTGGAAAAGTCGAGGATGTCATTGAGCACATTGAGCAGGCTGTGGCTGGACTTGATGATGGTGTCCACATACATGCGCTGCCGGACATCAAGCGGGGTGGAGGCCAGCAGGTCGGCTGTGCCCAGCACTCCGTTCATGGGCGTGCGCAGCTCGTGGCTCATGTTGGCCAAAAATTCGCTTTTGGACTGGTTTGACGCTTCGGCAGCCATGTGGGCGGCTTCTTCCTGAATCAAGGCATCGGTCATGCCGTTAATTTCACCGGCCAATTGGCGGAACAGGGCCGGGCCGGTTTCGGGCACGGTGCTGCGGCGACCGGACATGCGCGAGTCAACCACGGCGCGGTAGATGGTGGACAGGGGGCGCAGGATGACGCGGTTGAGGGCCACAGCGATAATCAGCACAAAGACCAGCACGCTGCCGAGGATGATAATGGCGTAATTATCGAGCATGTCGCGGGCGGCCATGGATATCTGGCGCGGCAGGGTGGTGTGCAGGGCGAACACCGGATAACCGCGCAGATTTTTGAACAGGGTGATCATGTGGTATTGGTCTTTGTTCAGCACTTCCACATACAGCCCAAGGTCATTGACCATATCGGACCAGGTGCGCAGCACCTCGGGGTGTTCCTCGCTTTCCACCGCAAACCCGGACAGTTCGCGCACATTGAGCACAAAGGATTCGTCGATAAAGGTGCCCGCAATGATGCGCCCGTTGGGCGGAGCCTCAAAGCTGTGCGGTCGCACCGGCTGCGAAGCGATCATCATGGGCTGGCCGTTCATGGTGATATAGCCGGTAACCGGGGTTTCCGGGTCGTTGGGGTAAAGTAGCGAGCCGTCGGCCCAGAGATGGTTGAGTGTGTCGTCCAGAGGCGTAAATGAATAGCCGTGCGGCGAGTCAAGATCGCGGTAACCTTTACGGGCGTAAATAACTTTGCGGTTTTTATCCAGCCAGATAAAGAGCTGCCAGCCTTCGGAAAGCAGGGCTTCATCGGAGAGGCTGTCGGAGGTAAAATCGCTGAAACCGCTCTGGTCTTCGCCATAGGCGTAGGTTGTGTCCCAGATGGCCAGGGGCTGGATGCGGGCCAGCAGCATTTTGATTTCGTTGTTGGCGATGTTGTGGACTATTTGGGCATCGCGGAGCACGGAATTGCGTTCGGTGATGTCAAACTTGGGCACCATATACTGGCTGATCAGATGATAGAGCACCAGGGCGAAGAGGATGGCCGCTCCGGTCATGATCAGGAGGATGATACGCTGAAAACCTTTTTCTTCGGCTCTCATTGGTGCTCCGCTAAACAGTTACGCTTGAAATTGCCGCCCTGGCGAAAGCAAACCTCGCCGACAGCTATCTCGCGGATGCCGCAAAATAATATTTGACGGCTGTGGAGCATTTTGCCGGAATATGAAATCTCACGGCTAAAATGTTCTGGTAAATGGCACCGACGCTCGGGTTGTCACTACGGATGAAAGGAAGAAACAACGCGAATGCCGACTGGGTCCGCTTGCTTTACAACAGATTTAAAAGGCATGCAGTCAACACGCCGCGATAAAATTAGCACTGCCGCGGAAAAGTGTAAAGCATTGCGAAATTAAATCCGTTCATGCGGCAATTTTTGCGTGATATTGCCGCAAATAAGCTGCGCCCGGATATTGCGTCCGGACAGCCACAATTTAAAGGTAGAAATGCGCTAATGACGTTCGGCGCATAGGCCCGGTGGGCAAGCTACTCTTCCTGTGCAAACAAGTTCCGCAGCCAGTCCGGCACGGGCACGGGCTTGCCGATTTTGTCGACGCAGGCATGCAGCGTGGAGCCGGTGGACATGATTTTGGACTTGTCCTCGTTGTAAACTTCGTACTCAAAAAGCAGGGAAGCCTTGCGCCACTGAGTGATGCGGGCGCGAACCCAGATGAGGTCGTCGTAGCGCAGGGGATAGCGGTAACGGGCGGAAGCTTCGGCCACGGGCAGGAATAAGCCGCGCTCTTCCGCTTCTGCGTAGCTCATGCCGCCCTGTCTGATGTATTCGTTGCGCGAG
>CAZNBK010000162.1:0-1486 GCA_964571105.1 uncultured Desulfovibrionaceae bacterium | reverse complement strand
CGAGCGCTCAAAGATGTGGAAGTATTCGGCGTAATAGACTACTTTCATCGCGTCGGTCTCGCCGTAGGAAACGCGGTGAGCGTACCAGATTTCAGGCGGGGAATATTCCTTGTTCACTCTAAACTCCTGTTACCGAGGTAAATGATGTTCAGATCCCGTTATCAGATTTTCCTTGCTTTGTCTTTGCTGACGGCGCTGTTGGCCGCGCTGCCCGGATGCGGCAGCCAGAGCGATATCCGGCCTTATTCGCCGTACCAGTATCACCCGCAGGGTATGTCCATACCCGAACGCAGTCATTATGGCTTTGCGCGCATCAGCGATGACGAAGCCCTGCGGATTTCCCGCAGTCTGGCTCCCCGGGCCCAGGGCATGAATACTTATATGGAACTGGCCCCGGGCATTGAACGTAGCCTGCGCTACATGGCCAAAAAATCCGACTCCGAAGTGGCCGTGGATCACCCGGAACTGCGCATTACTTATGGCGATCTGCGCGCCAGCCTGCAAAAATTGCAAACGCTGCTGCCCCAATTGGGCGGCAACCCCGAACTGCTGGCCCGCGAGTTTGACTGGTATGCGCTGGGGCCGACGGTGCATTTTACCGGCTATTTTGAACCTACCCTGGAAGCCAGTTGGGAACGGACCTCGGAATTTATCCAGCCGCTGTATGCCCTGCCCAAAGACGTGCGCCAGGGCAAGCCCTATCATAACCGCTGGGCCATTGACGAGGAAGGGGTACTGGCCGGGCGCGGCCTGGAGCTGGCCTGGATTCGCTCCAAAGTGGACTCTTTCTTTCTTCAGATCCAAGGTTCCGGACGTTTGGTTTTTACCGATGGACAGGTCAAGCATGTGCTTTATGCCGGTAAAAACAATCAGGCTTATGTGGCTCTGGGGAGGGTGCTCAAAGAGCGCGGCCTGATTCCTGCGGATCAGGTAAACATGCGCAGCATTCGCGATTATCTCGACGCGCACCCCTCCGAGGTGCCCGCCCTGCTGGCGGAAAATCCATCGTATGTGTTTTTCCGCCTGGCCGATTCCGGCCCCCTGGGGGCCATGGGTCAGGTTCTTACCCCCTGGTCCAGCCTGGCCGTGGATAAGCGGGTAATTCCGCTGGGCGCGCCCCTGATCTTTTCCGTGCCCCTGCCTGACGCCAACCATGTGCAGGGCGCGCAGGGCATTCTTAGCGGTATCGGCTTTGCCCAGGACGTGGGTGGCGCTATCAAGGGCCAGCGTGCCGACCTCTTTTGCGGGCCGGGCAACGCTGCCGAGCTTATCGCCGGGCACCTGGACACCAATGGCGACGTGATTATTTTGCTTGCCCGCTAGATTAACCGGGGGAGGGCGCCAATACTTTTGCGGAAAGTATCGGTGCCTTCCCCCGGTCCTCTATTCCTCACACCATACTGCATACTTCATTGCCGGAGCATTTCTAGCGGATAATTTCAATGCTAGAGCATTTTAACATTGAAATTATATGGTAGATAAAATG
>CAZNBK010000161.1:0-6124 GCA_964571105.1 uncultured Desulfovibrionaceae bacterium | reverse complement strand
AAACTTTACGGGGCCGGGCCGCACACCATCTCTTTCCCGCGCATCGAACCGGCCCAAAACTCGGATATCTCGCACAATCCGCCCAATGTGATTACCGATGACGTCTTCAAGCGTATCATTGCCGTGGTCCGCCTGGCCATGCCCTACACCGGCATGATCATCACCACCCGCGAAAAGCCGGAGCTCAAGCGCGAGCTTCTGCGCCTGGGCATCTCCCAGCTCTCGGCGGCTTCGCGCACTTACCCCGGCGGCTATAAAGACGCGGCCACCAACAAGGTGGGCGCTCAGCAATTCTGGGTGGGCGATTCGCGCGGCTTGGCGGAAATCGTCCGCGACCTGCAGCTGGACGGCTACATTCCCTCGTTCTGCACCTCCTGTTATCGCAAGGGCCGTACCGGCGAGCATTTTATGGGCCTGGCCCACAAGGCCTTTATCCATAATTTCTGCGACCCCAACGCCCTGAGCACCTACTACGAATATCTTCGCGATTATGGCGATCCCGAGGCTCTCAAAACCGGTAAACAGATTATTGAAAATGCCGTGGCCGGTATTGCCGAAGTCAAAAGCCGCGACAAGGTCAAAGACATGCTCAATCGAGTGGAACAAGGGGAGCGCGACATCTGCGTATGATCCCGGCGGAAGTTGACGCGGATTTATGGGCTGCCGCCTGCAAGGCGCGGGAACAGTACTGGGGCAGGGCTGTATATTTGCGCGGCATTATTGAATTTTCCAATTATTGCACGCAAAATTGTCTGTATTGCGGCCTGCGCCGCGACAACCGCACGCTCTCCCGCTATGCCCTGCCCGAAGCGGTTATCCTGGCCGCTGCCGAGCAAATCAAAGAGCTGGGCATGGGCACTGTGGTGCTTCAAGCCGGTGAGGATTATGCCTTTCCGGCCACAGACCTGGCCAGGCTTATCAGCCAGATTAAAAACAACCTCGGCCTGGCCGTGACTCTGTCCCTGGGCGAACGCCCGGAGCGCGATTACGCGCTGTGGCGGGAGCACGGCGCTGACCGTTATTTGCTCAAGCTGGAAACCGTGGAGCAAGACCTCTACGCGCAACTGCGCCCTGGCCGTAGGTTGGCAGAACGGCTGCGCTGCCTGGCTTGCCTGCGCGAACTTGGCTATGAAACCGGCTCCGGACTCATTGTCGGCCTGCCGGGAGAAAAAGAAGATTCCATCACGCGGGGGCTGGACCAACTGGCCGAACTGGACCTGGACATGGTCTCCATCAGCCCGTTTGTGCCCGCGCCGGGAACGCCCCTGGCCAAGGCCGCACCCTGCGCTCTGGACACAATTTTAACGGTCATGGCCCAGACCCGCCTGCGCATGCCCAAGGCGCATATACCGGTGACCAGCGCGTTAAGCCTGCACGGCGAGCCGGTGCGCCGCCTGGCCCTTAATGTGGGCAACGTGCTCATGCCCTCGCTCACTCCGGAGGCCGTGCGTGAAAGTTACGCCATCTACGCGGGCAAAAACCAGGACGGCACAGACCCCAGGGCCAGAGCGGTTAACATTATCAACAACCTCAGTGCCGTCGGCTTCACGCTGCCCGACGGGCCCGGCAGCGCCTGGCGGCTGCAACAGGGAGACTGATATGAGCACGGCTTTTCGCGGCAACCGGCTGCACATTGCCATTCTGGGCCGCTGCAACACCGGCAAATCCAGTTTGCTGAACTTGCTGGCCGGGCAGGAAGCGGCCATTGTCTCGGCCCAGCCGGGCACCACCGGCGACCCGGTACCCCTGGCCTTTGAACTGCATCCCCTTGGCCCCGTTACGCTTTATGACACTGCCGGTCTCGATGAATATTCTGATTTGGGCGCCCTGCGCCGGGAAGCCGGACGCAAGGTTCTGGCTCGGGCAGATTTAGCCATCGTGGTCACCGATGAAAGCGGCATCGGCCCGTTTGAAAAAGAAATCATCAGCGCCCTGAAAAACTTGGACACGCCCTTGCTGGTAGTTTTCAACAAGGTCGATCTGGGCGCGCCAGCCCCCAAAGATCTGGATTGGTGCGCGGAAAACAACCTGCACTGCCTGGCTTTGTCCGCTGACCGGGCCACTGACCCCGGACCCCTGCGGGAGGCCTTGGTGCGGCTGGCTCCGGATTTGGCGCAGCAACCCGCGCTGGTGGCGGACCTGCTCAGGCCGGGCAGTACCATTATTTGTGTAACCCCCATAGACGCCTCGGCCCCCAAAGGCCGCCTGATTGCGCCCCAGGTGCAGACCCTGCGCGAGCTGCTGGACTATCATCACCAGGCCGTTTTAGTTCAACCTCAGGAACTGGGTGCGGCTTTAGCAAAGTTCAAGGAACCGCCGGACCTGGTCATCACCGATTCCCAGGCTGTGCAGGAAGTGGCCGCCACCCTGCCCCAATCTATCCGCTTGACCACGTTTTCCATTCTGTTCGCCCGGCTTAAAGGCGACTTCGGCCTGCTCTTGCAGGGCACGCGGGCCATCAACGCCCTGCCGGACAATGCCCGGATTCTCGTGGCCGAAGCCTGCTCGCACCACGCCCAGGACGACGACATCGCTCGAGTGAAAATCCCGCGCCTGCTCAAAAAACACAGCGGCAAAGAATTTCACTATACATACGCGGCGGGCCGTGACTTTCCCGATAACCTGCAAGACTACGACCTGGTTATCCTCTGCGGCGGCTGCATGCTCAACCCCGGGGAAATGAAGCGCCGCCTGCGCATTTGCGCGGCCCACAACGTGCCGGCCACCAATTTCGGCATGGTCATCTCCCTGGCCCAGGGTGTTCTTGAACGCGCCACCCAGGGCCTCTGCGGCCCTGGACCCGCACCAGCGTGACGCTGGACCCAATTAGGGAGTGAGACGTTTCGGTTTGCTATTCAGTGAGCGGCCTCGGGATTTTGGATAAAAAATCTACTAAGCCGCCAGGATGGCGGCAGCCCCGCAGGGCGAGCAAGCGAAAATCATGTTTTTCGCGTAGCGACCCTTGAGTGCCCGCCAGGGCGGCGGGCCGAAAGGTATACGATAAGGGCAAGGGAGAGGCTGAAAGGGGGAACCAACAGGGCCGCCCTATAACTCCTGCCGGAATTGTAATGACTGGCGTAAAGTTTCACGGTCCATGAAGCGGACCTCGGCGCCCAGGGGGATGCCCTGCGCCAGACGGGAGACTTTGATGGTCGGAAATTCGCGGGAAAGCAGCCCCCGGATGTAAGTAGCCGTGCTGTCGGCCTCCACGGTGGCGCCCAGGGCCAAAACCACTTCGTGAATTTCATTGTTGCGCAAACGGGTTCGCAAGCGGTCCAGCTCCAAAGTTTCGGGATGGATATTATCCAGGGGCGCAAGCAGGCCGCCCAAAATCAGGTATTGGCCTTTATAGAAATTGCCTTCTTCCAAGGTGAGCAGGCTATCCCAGTCGGAAACCAGGCAGAGGATCTCGCGCTGCCGGGTGGTGTCGGTGCAGATGGGGCATGGATTGCTGGCGGCCAGAGCGCCGCAGGTATCGCAGAGGTGCAGGGCGTCGCGCAGCTCAAAGATGCCTTTACCCAACAGGCGGGTTTCCGCCTCAGGCCATTTGAGCAGGGCCAGGGCGCAGCGCATGGCTGATTTGGGGCCAAGCCCGGGCAGCCGGGAAAAACGGTCCACAAGTTCTTGCAGGGGTAGAGGCAGTTGGGACATATGGAAACCTGCGCTTAGAAAAGACCGGGGATGCTGAGACCGCCGGTGAGCTTGCGCATATCTTCTTCCAAAGTCTGACGGCTTTTGCGCAGGGCGTCATTAACCGCGGCAGCCACGAGGTCTTCCAGCATTTCCTTGTCGTTGTCGGCCAAAAGCACCGGGTCGATGGTCACCTTGCGGATATCCATGGCTCCGTTGGCCGTTACCCGCACCAGACCGCCGCCGCTTTCGCCTTCCACTTCACGCTCTGCGGCCTCGGCTTGCAGTTTGGCCATATTGCTCTGCATTTGCTGAGCCTGTTTAAAAAGGCCACCAAGATCTTTCATGTCCATATATCACAATCCTCGCCATTACTGTCTGGTGTCCCGGCAATCGCGCAGCCGGGCGTTCAAATGGGTTTTCAGGAGCATAACTTTGGGGTTGTTTTGCCCCATGTGCTTGAGTTCGGCTTCGCTTCTGCGCCGCTCCAGGTTGATCTCAAAATCACGGTTAAAACAAAGGTTGAGCGCATTTTGCAGGGGCTCCAGCCCTTGTGGAGCTTGCAGCTGATCCAGAGTTAGCCGGGAGGCGCAGGTTAACTGCAACACGCTGTCGCGAAAGATACCTTCCAGTTCCTCCAGAAGAGTTGCAGGCAAAGCCTGGGCCAGCTCGGGATTATTGCGGCAAAAGGCTGTAAAATCATCCCAATCCGGCTCCGGGGTCTCCACTTCGGGCAACAGTCCAGACGGGACGCTTCCGGCAGGCTCAACCCCGGAATAAGGCGCATCATCCACCGGAATATCCACTTCCCAGGGGGGGATATCTTTGACCAACGCCTCGGAACCGGCCAAGGCGTCAGGAGCGGAAAACTCTTTTGCCGCTGCGCTTTCATGCCCGGCAGTCACGGTTTTTTCCATTGCTGCCGCCGGTTGTGGCTCCGGTTGCAGCTCCGGTTTTAATTCAGGGGCCGCTTTGGGCTGCGGCGGGATAATCGCTGCGGTTGGCTCGGCTTGTCTGGTTGCCGCCGCCGGTATAAGCCCTTGGGCGTGTCCGCCGCCGCCGGAAGCGGTCGGGGGCGGCGTCTGCCCGCCGGACGCGGATTGCGGCGCAGCGCCGCCTACACCACCCGCACCCGGAATATCCGGCAGGGCTGCATTGGGCAGACCGGCCACGGGAATGAGCGCGGGCAGGATTGTTAAATTCAGCAACAACAATTCAAGCGCCTGGGCCGGTTCCAGAGCATGGAGCACCCGACGCTGGCCTTCCAGGGTCAGCTGCCAACAGGCGTGGATATGGGTCAAAGCCATATCCTTGGCGGCGTCAAGCCATGTTTGCGCCTCAGCCGGACTCATTTCCAGAGTTTTGGCCGCAGCCGCCCCGGCCTGACGGAGCATGAACAGGTTGCGCCACATGCCGGACAGCTCGCGCAGGAAAAAGCCCATGTCCACGCCCTGATCCAGAATAACATGGGAAAGCTCAAGCGCGGCCAGGCTGTTTTCTTCCCGCACGGCTTTAAGCAGCGAAAGGAACAGGTCTTCCCCGGCCAGACCCAAGGTGTTGCGCACAGCAGCCACGGTCAGATTATTGCCGCCCAGGGCCAGCACCTGCCCCAGCAGCGACATGCCGTCACGCACGCTGCCTGCCGCCCGCTTGACGATGAGGGCCACGGCCTCGGGCTCGAAAGCCGCGCCTTCGCTCGTAAGTATATGCGTGAGGTGGGCTTCCAGCTCCGGGTTGTTCAGCCGTTTGAACACAAAATGCTGACAGCGGCTGATAATGGTGGCCGGAAACTTGTGCGGCTCGGTGGTGGCCATGATAAAGGTCACGCGCGGCGGCGGCTCTTCAATGGTTTTCAAGAGCGCGTTAAAGGCGTCACGGCTGAGCATGTGGGCTTCGTCAATGATAAAAATCTTGTAGCGGCCTTCCATGGGCGCGTAATTGACGCCTTCGCGCAGCCGCTTGGCGTCCTCAATGCCCCGGTTGGAAGCGCCGTCCATTTCCAGCACATCCACGGCCATGCCCGCCGTGATCTTGCGGCAGGATTCGCATTCATTGCAAGGCTCGGCAGTGGGGGCCTTGGCACAATTAAGGGCCTTGGCAAAAACACGGGCCAGCGTGGTTTTACCCACACCGCGCGTGCCGGAAAAAAGATAGGCCGGAGCCACGCGGTCTTCCTGAGAAGCGCGGGAGAGAATGGTTTTGATGACCTCCTGCCCGGCGGCCTGGGCAAAAGTCTGGGGCCGGTAACGCGAGGTCAGAGAAGCATGGTTCATGACCTGTCTTTAATACAAAACCGCAAGAACTGGAAGGATTGGTTTTGAACCGGGAGGGGAAACCAAAAGGGAATGATTCCCTTTAGGTTTCCCCTCCCGGACCCTCCCCTTCCTTAACCCCAACGGTGAGGGACAAAACTATTATTATTTGTTTTTGGAAATTTTTTTTGGCTATCTGCAAAACTATGTGGAAAGCGCTTCTGCCATGAGTGGACAAGTCG
>CAZNBK010000160.1:0-6128 GCA_964571105.1 uncultured Desulfovibrionaceae bacterium | reverse complement strand
AAAATGCTCTAGGCTGGTTCTGAGGTGGGTTTGCCTGCTGTGATAGCCTGCGGCGGGCCTGCCGGATCAAGGCCGATAACGCAGATGCCGTGCTTGTCCGCCTCGGCGATGCATTCTTCACGGTCAAAAAACAGAGTTCGATTGGCCTCATAAGCCAGGCAGGAAAAATTGTTTTCAGCCAGCACCCTGATGGTGGTCAGCCCCAGGGCGGGCTGGTCCAGGCGTTCGTCCTGTCCGGGCTTGAAAATCTTGATGGCCACGCAGCCTTTGCCGCCCAGGGCCGCGCCCCGGCGCAGGGTTTCGTCGGTGCCTTCCAGGCACTCCACGGCCATAACCATGTTTTGCCGGACCACAATGCACTGGCCGATGTCCAGGAGGCCGATGGCGCGGGCCTTGTCCCAGCCGAAAAGAATTTCCTCCCATTCTTTGGGGCTTGGCGGGCGTTTGGTCAGAACCCCTTCCGGCGCGGTGAGCCCCGGAACCAAAGAGGAAGCCTGCACCAGTTCAAAGCCCTCTTTTTCCAGTTCAGCGGCAAAAGCTCTGAGCACGGCGTCATCACCAAGGCCGCGCAACCGGAATAAGATCAGCAGCAAACGCGCATCGGGCCGGATATCCAGAACACGCGGTTTTTCTATGGCGCCGGCCATGCACAGCCGCGTGGCGCCGGCTTTTTTAAAAAAACGCAGTAATTGATTGATTTTGCCCAGAGGAATGAGGGTGAAGTCGTCTGCCACAGCGCGCAGGGCCGGGTCTGTATAGCCGTTAAAGCCGCAAATGGCCACGCGCAGACCGTTTGCCCGGGCAGTGTTGGCCACCAGTGCCGGAAACTGGCCCAAGCCCGCGATAATTCCGATGGTGTCTTGCGACATAATCTGCTTATTTGCCACTGCCGGGTGCATCTGTGTTTCAGGCGGAGCGTTTTTTACAGACCGCGGCGGTCGGGTGAGGGCAAGATGCCCCGTTCCTGGCTGCCGCGGATGAAAGAGACTATTTCCTGGACTTCCGGAACTTCCGTATACAATTTTTCTACTTTTTCCAGGGCTGCCTGGCGCGGAATTTTGTCCAGCCAGATGATTTTATAAGCTTCGCGAATGGCGCTGAGGGTTTCTTTAGAAACGCCCATGCGCCTGATGCCCACCATGTTGGGGCCGGGTATGATTGAATGGGGGCCGATGCCGCCCACGGCCAGCATATACGGCGGCACATCCTGGCCAACGCCGGTGGTGCCGCCGATAAACGCATATTTTCCGATGCGGCAGAACTGATGCACCGCGCACAAACCGCCCAAGATGGCATGGTCGTGCACCTGTACATGCCCGGCCAAAGTAGCGGCGTTGGAAAAGACGCAGTAATCGCCAACCACACAGTCATGGGCGATATGCGCGTAAGCCATGATCAGGTTATGGCTGCCGATCTTGGTCAACCCGCCGCCATCGCCCGTTCCCCGGCTGATGGTTACAAATTCGCGGATGCGGTTGTTGTCGCCAAGCTCAAGCCAGGTTTCTTCGCCGTGAAATTTAAGGTCTTGCGGCACACCGCCCACGCTGGCGTAAGAGTGGATATGGTTGCCTGTGCCCATGCGGGTAAAGGCTTTTATGGATGCGTGCGCGTCGATGCGCGAGCCAGCGCCGATAATGACCTCTTCATCAATGATGGCGTAAGGGCCGATGATAACGTCGGCAGCGATTGTTGCAGAAGGGTGGACCACAGCGCTGGGATGGATGAACTCGCTCATGCGTAGAGCACCTCCCGATTTACGCAGGCGGCCTGCATTTGGGCCTCGGCTGCCAGCTCGCCGTTGACCAGAGCCCTGCCTTCCATGATATATAAACGCATTTTGTGGCGCAGCAGGCGGCATTCCATGTCCAGCCGGTCGCCGGGCACCACCCGGCGTCTGAATTTCACCTTGTCCATACCGGTGAATAAAAACAGCGTTTAAGACAGGTTGGGCAGGGTAGGCGCAATCAGCAGCCCACCGGCCTGGGCCAGGGCTTCCAGAATCAGCACCCCCGGCATGATGGGCATGCCCGGAAAATGTCCCTGGAAGAACTCTTCGTTGAAAGTAATGTTTTTATAAGCCCGGAGACTCTCTCCAGGCGTGAACTCCACCACCCTGTCCACCAGCAGGAAAGGATAGCGGTGCGGCAGATACTCCATTATCTTTCTGACATCAAATACGGTTTCAAATTCGCCGCTCATAGACTGCTACTCCGGGCAAAATGCCCTGGTTCGTGATTGTATAGCTATTCCTGTTCGCCCAGCATTTTTTTGAGCCGGGCTACTTCCTCTTCCAGTTTTTTAAGCTGCCGGGGTATTTCCGGCAATTTGGGGGCCACTGCCATGAAACGCAAATATTGTCTGCTGTTCATGGGCGGCATGCCGAAAATGCTTTCCCCTGCCGGAATGCTTTTGGCAACACCGGTTTTCGGCCCGACAACCGCGCCGTCGCCGATTTCAATATGCCCGGAAACACCGGCCTGCCCGGCCATGACCACCCGGTCGCCGACCTTGGTGCTGCCGGCAATGCCGGTTTGCGAGACCAGCATCGTGTACTTGCCCACCTGAACATTGTGGGCCAGCATAACCAGGTTGTCGATTTTAGTGCCGTCGCCAATGGAGGTTTCGCCCAAAGTGGCCCGGTCAATGGTGGTGTTGGCCCCGATTTCCACATCATTGCCGATGCGGACAATGCCGATTTGAGGGATTTTTTCAATGCCCGCAGCGCCCGGCACAAAACCGAACCCGTCACTGCCGAGTACTGCTCCGGCGTTGAGAATACAGCGTTTGCCGATAATTACCCCGGCCATTACCGAACAATTGGGGTAGATGATGCTCTCGTCGCCGATTTCAGCATCCTCGCCCACATAGCAACCGGAAAAAACCGTCACGTTTTTGCCCAGCTTGGCCCGGGCGCCGATGTAGCAAAAGGGGTAAACAGTGCAGCCCTGCCCCAGCACAGCCTCGGCATGCACCGCAGCCTGCTCTGAAATGCCGGAAAAACTGCCCTGGGGCTTGGCAAACAAAGTAATAATCCGCGAAAAATCGCGGTAGGGATCCTTGCTGAGCAAGGCCGTGGGCACGGCGGCGGCATGCTCTTCGGGCATGACCACGGCTCCGGCCTTGGTGGTGGCCAGTTGGGGAATATATTTGGGGTTGGAAATAAAAGAGATTTGTTTCGGTCCGGCTTCGGCCAGACCGGCCACGCCGGTCATCTCTTTATCTTCGCCTTGCAGAATCAGGCCCAGGCGTTGGGCAATTTCTGACAGTTTAAAGCTCATTGCGGATTGGTCCTGTTGGCGGCCCGCCAGATAAGATTAACTTCCTTGAGCAGTTCCTCGGTCACATCCAGAGTTTTATCGGCAAAAACCACACCGCTCTGATTGCCGTCCATGATCAGGGAGTAGCCGTTTTTCTCTGAAAAAGACTTGGCCGCGATGATGAACAGCCCAACCATATCCTTGCGCACCCGGCCTTCAGCCGCTTCTACCTTGCGGGTGAATTCTCTGGTCTTGTCATCCAGAATGCGCTTCATGCCTATATATTCCAGCCACTTGGCTTCTTTGGCTTCCGGGGTCAGGGTGGGCGACAAGACTTTGATCTCGTCGATCATGTCCTGCACTTCCCGGCGCAAGCGGGAAATTTCATCGCGCTCTGCGGAAAACTCTTCCTGCATGTTCTGTTGGGCCAGCTTGCCCATGTCGCTTTTTTCTACCAGCACCTGCATATTGACCAGGCCGATTCTCTGCTCTCTGGCCTGGGCAATGCCGAAGCCAAAGAAGGCAACGAAAAGGAAGCTGGCCAAAATCAGGCCCGGTAGTGTGACAACTCTGTTCATGACCCCAACCTCACCCCGCGCGGTGCATTTTGTGCTGCGGACACTGTGTAACGGCAGGCAAAACGCGCTTTTGTCTATCTTGCCGACACGGCGGCGAACGGTATTGCCGCGCCGGAGCATTTTGCAGCCTGGAATTATCGAGTAGGTTAACTTTGAAAAAGTGTAGCTGCTCTGGCCGGATTTTAAATCCGGGTTACGAGATGTTTGCGGGCGGGATTTGCTCCTGCCGCAAGCAAGCATCCCGGGTCTAGCCTGCTTTAAAGCTGAAATGCTCCAAGTCCGCCTTGCGGGGTCGGAAATTTTTCGCACTTTATCATGTCATCCGGCAATGAACAAGTCTGCATTTTCAAGAATGCATGCGGATTACCGCCGGTGTAGACCATCTATCTCTGGACGCCCGGACGTGATTTGCGTATGTTTTCAAATCATGTGAACCCAAGTCAGCAAGGAGTCTGCCATGTCTTTCCATCGCGGCCGCCGTTTACGGCAAAGCCTGAAAATTCGTGAACTGGTGCGTGAAACCGCCCTGCACCGGGAAAACCTGATCATGCCCTACTTTGTGGTGGACACTCAGGATACATCTTTTCGCAGCCCCATATCCGCCATGCCCGGCCAGAATCAGCTTTCTTTACAGGAGCTGGAAAAGCAAATCGGACGCTATGTGGCGCATGGCCTGCACGGTTGCCTACTTTTCGGCATCCCGGCCCGCAAGGACGAGGTCGGCTCGGAGGGCTATGCCGATAACGGCATCATTCAGCGCGCCTGCCGCATGATCAAGGAAAATTGGCCCGATCTGCTGGTCATTACCGATGTCTGCCTCTGTGAATATACCTCACACGGCCACTGCGGCGTAATTGAAAATAATGACGTGGCCAACGACCCCACCCTGGAGCTGCTCTCACGCATGGCCCTTTCCCATGTGCGCGCCGGAGCGGACATTGTGGCCCCTTCCGACATGATGGACGGGCGAGTGGGCGCCATTCGGGAAACCCTGGACGCGCACGGCTTTACCCAAACTCCGATTCTTTCTTATTCCATCAAGTACGCCTCTGCCTTTTACGGACCTTTCCGTGAAGCGGCTGAATCGGCCCCGAAATTCGGCGACCGCAAAACCTATCAAATGGACCCGCCGAACTGGCGGGAAGCCCTGCGCGAAGCCGAGGCCGATGTGGCCGAAGGCGCGGATATGCTCATGGTCAAACCGGCCGGTCCGTATCTGGATGTGCTGCTGCGCATTCGCGAAAGTTTTGATCTGCCGCTGTGCGCCTATCAGGTCAGCGGAGAATACTCCATGCTCATGGCGGCCATCGGCAACGGCTGGCTCAATAAAGACGCGGCTATCCTGGAGTCTTTGCTGGGCATCCGCCGTGCCGGGGCCGATTTCATCCTCAGCTATTTCACCGAATACCTGCTCGAAAATAACCTGGTGCGTTAGGGCGGACCGGGAGATGAAACCTTAAGGAAATGATTTCCTTTGCCGCCAGGATGGCGGCACCGCGAAGCGGGCGTGAATGAAAACCACGTTTTTCATTCGCGCCCCCGGAATTCGGCGCAGGACGCGCCGGTGAGGGGTATGCGATAAGGTCAACCCTTCCCGGCCCCTCACCCTCCTTAACCCCAATAGTGTATCGCTAAAAAAATGCGTTCAAAATTTTCATCCGTAATTCCCAAGCCACACCCTTCCGGTCAGGCTGAAACAGACCACTCCCTAATTGGAGTGCAGGGGGGCATCCCCTGCCCGCCGTGTCGGATTGTGGCCTGGGAAGTGACCAGGGCCTGTAACCTGGCCTGTAAGCATTGCCGGGCAACGGCCCAGGCCGGTGCTCATCCCGATGAACTCAGCCATGCCGAAGCCCTGGCCTTCATAGACAGCCTGGCCGGAGCAGACCGCCCCATGATTATTTTTACCGGGGGCGAGCCCATGCTCCGCGCCGATGTCTATGAGCTGATCGCCTACGCCAAAGGCAAAGAATTGCGCTGCGTTATGGCCCCCAACGGCACCCTGCTTGATGAGCCGGCGGCCCGGCGCATCAAGGATGCCGGAATAGAGCGTTGCTCCATTTCTCTGGACGGTCCTGCAGCGGCTTTGCATGATGCGTTGCGAGGGGTGCCCGGAGCGTTTACGCACGCCTTGCAGGGCATTGCCGCGCTCAAGGCTGCGGGGGTGTCTATCCGCGACAGCGGAGACAGGACGCCGATAGTCCCCTTCTACACCTATGAGGCGGTGAAAACGCTCATAGCGGGAAAGCGCCTGTATGAGGAGGGCGTCTACGTAAATCCCGTGCTGCCGCCG
>CAZNBK010000159.1:1978-6145 GCA_964571105.1 uncultured Desulfovibrionaceae bacterium | reverse complement strand
TATGGAAGGGCCATCGCTCAACGGATAAAAGGTACTCTGGGGATAACAGGCTGATTCCGCCCAAGAGTTCATATCGACGGCGGAGTTTGGCACCTCGATGTCGACTCATCACATCCTGGGGCTGTAGCCGGTCCCAAGGGTATGGCTGTTCGCCATTTAAAGTGGTACGTGAGTTGGGTTTAAAACGTCGTGAGACAGTTTGGTCCCTATCTGCTGTGGGCGTAGGAGATTTGAGAGGGCCTGTCCCTAGTACGAGAGGACCGGGATGGACGAACCACTAGTGTCCCAGTTGTGCCGCCAGGTGCAGCGCTGGGTAGCCATGTTCGGAAGGGATAACCGCTGAAAGCATCTAAGCGGGAAGCCTGCCTCAAGATAAGATCTCCCCTCCTATGGAGCTAAAGACCCCTTGTAGACCACAAGGTTGATAGGCTGGAAGTGTAAGCGCGGCGACGCGTTCAGCTGACCAGTACTAATCGGTCGTGCGGCTTGTTTTCATATAAAATCTAGAACTTCCTCCTCCCCCTGTTTGATTGGAGCTACGGCTCCAATCACATAAATTACGAGCGCGCGGTGCATTGCGAGTTTTATAACCCGCCCCGCATCAGGACGCGCTCAAAACTTTAGGGTAGGGGCATATCCCCCAAGTAGACCCGAACAAAAATTTGTTCTGGCGGCCATAGAGAAGGAGGTACACCCGGCTCCATTCCGAACCCGGAAGTTAAGCCCTTCATCGCCGATGATACTGCGGTATTTAGATCGTGGGAAAGTAGGTCGTCGCCAGAACTAAAATTTATAAACCGCCTGTGTGGGTTCCCGCACAGGCGGTTTTGCATTGCAGGGCAGGGGATAATCCCCTGCACCCTCATTAGGGAGTGGCACAATTTGCTTTGTCTGCCAGGGAGCCTCCAGCGGCGAAGCGTCCGTTAACGGATGAGGTCCGCAGAGCGTCAGGCCTACGGAGTACCCCCGGCTGACGCGGGGTGAGGAGCCGCCGCGCTGCTCCGGCTGACGGAAGGAGGCACCGCCAGGATGGCGGCAGCCGCGCAGCGGGAGCCTCCAGCGGCGAAGCAGCCGTTGCATGAGCGCGTAAGCTAGCGAATGCTACGGATGAGGTCCGCAGAGCGTTCGCACAGGAAGTGCGACCGAGAGGTATGCGATAAGGTCACGCGGCGGCTTCAGTGCAAGCAGCGCCCCTGGCGCTCCGTAAGGTCCATGGAGCGCCAGGGGCGCATTACCCGCCGCAAAGCAGCAGCCAGCCGCAAAGGCGCTATGCCTTGATACTTACTTGATACTTACCAGCTCTATTTCAAAGATCAGCGTCTCCCCGGCCAGGGGGTGGTTGGCGTCGATAATGATCTCATCATCGGTGATATTGACGATAACCGCATCCAGGGGACCGTCATCGGTCTGCAAGGTCACGCCCTGCCCGATTTCCGGCTTGAGTTCGGCAGGAACTTCTGCGCGGGGTATGCCGAAAAACAGATCGTCAAGAGGTTCTCCGTAGGCCTCCTCAGGGGCTATCTCCGCAGTGATTTTATCGCCCACGTACATTCCCGCGATGGCGTCTTCAAAACCGGGAATAACCTCGCCTTTTCCCAAGGTCACTTCCAGCGGATCGGAGCCGTACGAGGAATCAAACTCGGTATCGTCATCAAGCTTGCCCCGGTAGTGCACCTGAACTACGTTGCCTTCCTTAGCCGGGCCTTTGCGCTTGTCAGTGGTATCGACCATATTTTCTCCTGTTTCAGGGGTATGCTCCGGTCGCAGCCCCCGGCTATAGTGTTCACAAAAATCGAATCTGTTACTTATTGCCCAGAGCCAGCACGGTGCGGCAAAACACACCGGGCCCCAGCGCAAGGATATCTTCCTTGAAATCAAAACGCGGATTATGCAGCGGCGCGCTGCCCGGCTCGCCAGAGCCGATAAAAAAGAAACAGCCGGGCACTTCTTCCTGGTAGCAGGAAAAATCTTCTCCGGCCAGGCTCAGCGCAGGCTCAACCACCCGCTCCTCACCCGCTGTTTCCACTGCCGCGCGGCGGACCAGGCGGGTTAGCTCCGGCGGATTGATGACTGCCGGGTGGCCGGGTTTATACACAGTTTTGGCTGTTGTTCCATGCCCGGCAGCCACCGCAGCAGCGGTGCCGCTGATCAACTCGCCCCACTCCCGGTAAAGATCCATGTCATAAGCCCGGGTGCTGCCCATAATGCGGGCCTCATCCGGAATCACATTATAAGTCTGCCCGGACTGGAAACAACCGATGGTCAGCAACGCAACTTTGAAGGGGTCAACTTTTTGGGCGGGAATGCGGCGCAAGGCGGCGCAAACATTTTGGGCGGCTTCCAGTGCGTCCACGCAAAGATGCGGTTGCGCGCCGTGTCCGCCCTTGCCTGCTACCGTGATTTCAAACCGCCCCACCGCAGACATCAGCGGCCCCTCCCGCACGCCGATGCAGCCGAGCGGCACTTCCGGCCAGATGTGAGCGCCCAGGCAATAATCCACGCCTTTCAACACTCCGGCTTTAACCAATGGCTCCGCACCGCCCGGGTCTTCCTCGGCGGGCTGGAATACAAACAAAATTTTTCCGACCAGATGCTGTCTGATGCCCAGCAATACTTTGGCCGTACCCAGCAACATGGCTGTATGCCCGTCATGGCCGCAGGCATGCATGCACCCGGCATGGGTGGAGGCAAACGGCAGGCCGGTGTCTTCGCTCACCGGCAGGGCGTCCATGTCGGCCCGGAGCATGATATACGGCCCCGGCTTTCCGGAATCCAAAATGGCGGTCACGCTGGTGCCGGCTTGCCCGCGCACCGGGTTCAAGCCCAACTCGGCCAGGGTACGGGCCACATATTCCGAAGTTTTTTCTTCGGCAAAACCAAGCTCGGGGATGGAGTGCAAATAACGCCTGGCCGTGATCATAAACGGCAAGGCAGCGCCAATCATGTCTTGCAGAGAAGATTGCCAAGCCTGTGACATAAGAGTATCCTTAAATGTTGCGCATACGGCATTAAAGGCCGCTATTTGCAGTAATTTATCTGTTTGGACTGTAACTGCTTTGCCCCGTGAGGGCAACGCCTGATTATCTCCGTTGGTATGAAAATACCCGTTGCTTTTCCCGCAGTTATAATTATTGTCCAGTCAACCTCTGCAAAGTGCATAAAGAGATTAACCAGGCTCAAAGGACCGCATCATGTCTCAACCCAATTCTTTATCCAGCTATACCACCGAGCTGAACTTCTTCGGTCGTTCCACCCCCCGGGAACTGGCCCGGCGCTTCGGCACCCCCCTGTATATTTATAATGAAAATATCCTGCGCGCCCGCTGCCGTGAGCTGAAGGGGCTGTCCGCCCACCCGGGTTTCCAGGTTCATTTTTCCGCCAAAGCCAACGCCAACCCGGCACTGCTAAAAATAATCCGCTCCGAGGGCCTGCACGTGGACGCCATGTCCCCGGGCGAACTGTTTGTGGAAGAAGCCGCCGGTTTCAGCCCTGAGGAAATAATTTATATCTGCAATAACGTCTCCGCCGAGGAAATGAAGCTGCCCGTGTCCAAGGGGCTCTTAATCGGCGTGGACAGCCTCTCGCAACTGGAAACCCTCGGTCGCCTCAACCCCGGCGGGCAGGTTATGATCCGCTTCAACCCCGGCATCGGCGCCGGACACCACCAAAAGGTAATCACTGCTGGCGCTGACACCAAATTCGGCATCGGCGCAAACGATTTTCCGGCCATGCGCGAAATTCTGGACCGCTACGACCTTACCCTGGCGGGCATCAATCAGCACATCGGCTCGCTGTTTATGGAACCGCAAGGCTATCTGGAGGCCATGGAAGTGCTCCTGGCTGTTGCCCCGCAATTCCTGCCCGAACTGAAAGTCCTTGATTTCGGCGGCGGTTTCGGCATTCCCTACCGCAAATATGACCAGCAGCCCCGGCTTAACCTGGAGCTCATGGCCAAAGGTTTTCACAAGCGCATCACCGAGTGGGCGGAAAAATACAATTACAGCGGCGCATTCTTTATTGAACCGGGCCGGTACATCGTGGGCGAGTGCGGCCTGCTTCTCGGCGAAGTTACGGCCACCAAAAACAACGGCCCCATCCGCTTTGTGGGCTCGGACTTGGGCTTCAACGTCCTGGCCCGCCCGGTGCTCTACGACTCCTATCACGATG
>CAZNBK010000159.1:0-1968 GCA_964571105.1 uncultured Desulfovibrionaceae bacterium | reverse complement strand
CAGGGTCAGGCCGTCAAGTCCGGCGACGTGCTGGCCAGGGAACGGCAACTGCCCGAACTATTCCCCGGCGACCTCCTGGGCGTCCTTGATGCCGGTGCTTATGGCTACGCCATGAGTTTCCCTTACACGCAACGGCTGCGTCCGGCTGAGGTGCTCATCGGTGAAGACGGCGAGGCCCGCCTGATTCGCCGCCGGGAAACCGTAGAAGATTTGCTGGCTCTGGTGCCGTAGTTTTTTTGACAAAACCTCTGTCGGTCGGAGGTTTGCGCGTCCTTCCAGAGCATTTAATATTTGAAAAAATCTCGAGCATTTTAGTATTAATGTAAAATGCTCTGACGGTGCGAAGCGAAGCGCAGTTACACTTTTTCAAACTTGAACAGCTCCTGGCTCTCCCAGGGGCGATGCCCCTGAACCCTTATTCGCTATAGAACATACTGCACTCTATGTTTTTTGCAGGCAGATAAATTTTTATGACCAAAAACGCACCCGCTCATCGCTCCCCCACCTCCATTAGAGTGCTGCTGTCCATTACCTGGCCGCAGCTGTTGATGATGCTGTTCCAGGTGCTCATCGGCTTTACCGACGTTTTCGTGGCCGGGCGCATTGATGGCGGCGTGCAGGCAGCGCTCGGGCTGGTCACCGAATGCATGTTCTTTTTCATGATTCTCGGTTCGGCCATTGCCAACGCCGGGGTAGCCACCATCAGCCAGTCGCTGGGGGCCATGCTTCGCAAACGGGCCCTGCGCTATACCGGCATACTCTTTACCTTCAGCATGCTCCTGTGCGTGTTCATTGTGATCGCCACCCTGCTCTGGCTGGAACCGTTTCTGGATCTTCTGAGCGTGCCGGATGAAATCCGGCCCATTACCTCCTATTTCCTATCCGTATACGTGATCATGCTCCCGGCCCAGTATCTGCTGATCATTTCCAACGCCGTATTCCGCGCCCACCAGCTGCTGCGTTTTCCGCTGGTCTGCAATTTTCTCATCTTTGTGGTCAACGCCATCGCGGACTTCGGCTTCGGGCTGGGTTACTGGGGTTTTCCCAATTACGGTTATCACGGCGTGGCCTGGGCCACTTTTATTTCCATAAATGTGGGCATGCTCTTCAACATGGTCTATATCTTCCGCAAAGACCTGCTGAACCGTTACGCCATTCCTGTCTGGCGTTGGGTTAAGCAAGGCACGCCCTACCTGGTCAAGGTGGCCAGCCCGGCTGCAGCCCTGCAACTGATGTGGTGCCTAGGCTATTTGCTGCTGTTCAGCATCACTGCCCAGCTGCCGCACGACCCGGTTAACGCCCTGGCCGGCATGACCGCCGGCATGCGCGTGGAGTCTTTGCTGTTCCTGCCGGGCATGGCCTTCAGCATGACCGCCTCCATTCTGGTCGGGCAATCTCTGGGCGCGGGAAAGCCCGATGAAGCCAAGCGTATCGGTCGCAAGCTGCTGTTTACCGGCATTACGGCCATGAGCACCGTGGCGGTGATCCTCTGGATATTCATCGACCCCATCTGCGCCCTGCTCACCCCGGACCCGGCTGTCCAGGTGCATGCCCGCGCCTATTTGCGCATAAACATCCTGTCCACTCCATTTACCATGACCAGCATGACCCTCACCGGGGTGATGAGCGGGGCCGGGGCGACTATTTACGGCTTCATCGGCAACGGGGTGGGCTTCTGGCTGGTGCGCCTGCCCTTGGCCTACCTGCTCGGGCATGTTATTTGGCAAACCTCTACCGGGGTATTTTTATCCATGCTCATCGGGCAGATGGCGCAATCCAGCTTGTTGATGTATATGTTTGAAAGAAAAAACTGGTCCCGCTTCAGTATGATCAAGCGTAAAGCCAAAGACAAAGCTTAGGCAGGCTTGCCTGCAACCTTAACCGTCTTATTTTCAAACGGGGGCAAAGGATAACACTATGAGTTGCATTCAGATGTGCGAAATGGAATTCAAGCCGATCAGCCTTGAA
>CAZNBK010000158.1:0-6161 GCA_964571105.1 uncultured Desulfovibrionaceae bacterium | reverse complement strand
AAATGAGGCTGGTGATAATCCAGTCCCAGGGGGCGAAGTACATCATATACAAGGATTTTGGCGTTGCCCGCAGTTCGGAGCTGTCGCGCCAGTCAAAGGAGATATACCCCTGCTTGCGGTTGATTTGCTCCTGCACATAGGGAATGTTGCTCAAATCGCGTCCGCGCATATAAGACTGGCTGTGCGCGGCAATAATTCCATTGCTTTGCAGGCAATATACATAGCCGGACTCGCCAAGGCTCTGGCTGGATAAAATCCTGGCTGCGCTGCTTTTGGCCTCATCCTCACTGATTTGCCCGGATCTGTATAATTGATAAAAATATTCGGTCAGGGAAAAATTCTTTTCCACGTTGCCGCGTAAATAATTGCGGATGGACAATTCCGAACCCACGCCGACCAGGTTGACCACGGCGCTCACGCTTTGGCGCAGCTCTTCTTCTACATTTTTTGTGGCCTGGTCGCGCTGCTCCAGATAGCTGGTCAGGCAAATGGCGCCGAGAACCGCCACAAACAACACGGTGTAGCAAAATGTGAGCTTGTTGCGGATGGTCGATTTGTTGCGTCGAATACTAATCATATATTTCCCGGCCGGGTCGAAAGCTGACAGGGGTCAATGTCAAAACAGGCACAGTCTTTTCTGTTTACATGCTTTGCAAAGTCCAGGCAAGCCGCGCGCAAAGGGTTGACGCCAAGGCAACGGGCAGGTGCGCGAGGTTGTAGGGCTTGATTTTTGCATCGAACAACCCCAAAGTCAGATAACCGACAGGCCGTTCAGGTCTGAAACCTTGGCGGAGTTTACATGCGCAAGTCAAAAACTATCATCCTGATTATTGCCCTGGCCCTGGCCGGGGTGGCGGGACTGTATTTCTATAATCAAACCGGGCAACGCATTGAAGCCGAAGAGGCCCATGTGGCCGTGGACGATTTGCTGGTCAGCAGCCGGATCAGCGCTTATGTGCTCAGCGTTGACGTGGACAACGGCGCCGAAGTCGCGGAAGGCGCGCTGCTTGTCCAGTTGGACCCCTCAAGTTTTCAAGTGGCGCTGTCCGAAGCCAAGGCCGTGCTTGCGGCCATGGAGCGCGGCGTGCCGCAAGGCATTGCCCGGAGCCTTTTGGCCCGGCGTTCACAATTGCCGGATCAAACTGATCTGGAATCGCGCCTGAGCTTGGCCCGGCAGGCCGAGACAGCAGCCCGGGCCATGGTGGAGGAACTGTCTACGCAAGCTGCGGCAGCCACTTTGGAACGCCGCCGCCTGGAAGCGGGCCGGGCGGGTAATGACGCTGTTCAGGCGGCCAAAAGCCGCGAAATGACTCTTCAGGTTCAATTCAATGACGCCAAGGATAAGCACGATACCGTGGTGCTGTTCCGCTCACAGACGGAAAAAGACCTGGACCAGTTAAAACTTGCGCTGCAACAGCTGAACAGCCAGACCGCGGCGGCCATGACCGAAATTTTACCGGATGAAATCGCAGCCCAGGCCGAACGGGTGCGTCAGGCCGAGCTGGCGCTCATGGATACTCAGATTGTTGCCCCGGTTGCCGGGCGGGTGACCATGCTCAGCATCCGACCGGGGGAAATGGCTTCCGAGGGGCAGCCGCTGCTGTCCATTGTCCCGGATGAGCTGGGTAAATTTTATGTTCTGGCTTATTTCCGCATGGAATATGAGCCGCTGCTCCGGGAAGGGCTGGTCTGCGCGATTCGTCTGCCGGACAGCGGTAACCAGTCTGTTGACGGTCAGCTTTTGGAACTGCGGCGGGTGCCCGCGCCGGACCAGGCTGCTCCAGTTGACGCCGCAGCCGGTGCCGGGGAATGGCTGGAAGCGCTCATTTTGGCGGACGGCCCTGACGCGGCGGCAATTTCCAAGCTCACGCCCGGACAGAAGGCGGAAGTAAGCGTTCAAGCCGTCAAACAATAGATCTGGTTTTTGAAGAAAAATCAGCCCGCACGCGCTGCAAGTGTGCAAAAGCATGGGAGACGGCAGCTGTTTAACGGCCCGGCATCAGGCTTTTTGTGTCATCCTTGTAAAGCCTTTATTCTCAAGCGTTAATAGCCCTTGACACCCCTCAGGGCATGACTTAATGACCTCTCGTGAGGAGTTCGGACAATTGTTGGATCCGCCTCCGGGAGATGTTGTGCTGACCATACCCTTGCGAAAATTACCGGCAATCGCCTGCCTGCTGGCTCTGCATCTGCTTTTCTGGCAAGATGCCGTGTTGGCTGATGAGCGCGAAGAGCTTGCCGGAGAAGAAGACTGGGTCAGCCTGCCTGAATCAGACCGGTCTACATTTGTGGGTGTGCACGGCGGCACAGTGCCGGTCTCCATTTTGAGCAGCGAAAAACATGCGGTTAAAGCCGCTGTGCCGGGACGTACCGAGCAGGATTTCGTGGCTGCGGTGCAGGGCACGGGCGATTCTGACCCGCAGGACGCCGACGAAGATCTGGTGCCTTTCGGCCTGGCCGACACCCCGACCGTGAGCGGCGATACTCATCTGGCCCGCCTGAACCAGGAGCCGCAGAGCAGCAAGCCCAGAGGCGCAGTCCGCCTCAAGGTGGATGACCTGAAAGTCGTGCCCGTTGATGCCCCGGTTACCCCGGAAAGCTTACTGATCGTTGATGAATTGTCCAAAATGTAAGCTCCCCTCGTTATTTCAGCCCTGCCATTCGTATACTCCGCGCCTGACAGCGCGGTTTTTTCTTGCGCTTCAACGAGCCGGGCGCTATCATATTTAATTGATTTTATAAATTGACTTTTGGCCGCTTCACTAGGCTCGCTTCGCCGAAGTTACATTACAGCAGGTTAACCATGCAGGATAAATATTTTTCGGATACCAACCGGAACAACCCGGACAACCAGGACCGAGAGAGGACTTCAAATCTCACTGTGCTGAACAGCGTCCAGGAGATTGACCGGGCCATTCTAAAACTCATCGGCAGGCGTTGCCAGTACATTGCCACCCTGCGCCGCCACCGCGGCCAGCGTGACGCCGTGGCTGAAACCAATACGGAACGCGCCCTTCGCCAGTCATGGGAAGAAAGCGCTCAGGAAGTCAGCCATGATCCCAAGCTGGCCCGGGATATTTTTACCCTGCTCCAGGAAATCAAACCCCTGAGCGATTACGACCAGGAGGCCAAGTCCGGTAAAGAGGCCTTTAACCTGGCGCCTTCACCGGAACCCGTGGATATAAATTTGCCCAAAATACCCTCGTTGCGGCAAGCCGCGTTCAGGGCTTTTCTGGCCGCTGCCGGGGGCAAGGCCTTAAGCCTTAAAGGGCAGATCCTCAGCGACAGCCTGATCGACTTCGTCAAGGCCCTTAACCAGGCCGGCAGCCATCTGTCCTGGGACGCACAGGACGGGATAGTCAATCGCGAGGGAGCTCCGCTGGTTTTTACCGATAAAATTATCTATATCGGTGAAGATCCGCTGCATTTTTACCTGCTTTCAGCCCTGGCCCTGTCTTCGCCGGGCAAGGTCAAATTCACCGGCGGGTCTGCCTTAAAACTGGCGGATTTTTCAGCCTGGCGCAATACCTTGCCCCTGTTCGGGGCCAGACTGGCCCATTTGGTCCCCAAAAATAACGGCCTGCCCGTGCACCTGGAGTGTTCGGCCCTGTTCCCGGAGAGCGTCGATCTTCCTGAAAATACCCCTTGCAATGCGCTCATCGCGCTGCTGTTAGCCGCACCGTTCTGGGGCGTGCCCATCAAGCTCAACGGCGCTGGCAACCCCTGCTGGCAGCCAGCCCTGAACGAGGCCCTGCCCGTACTCAAAGCCAGCGGCGTGCTCTACAGCCAGGCCCAGAACATCATTCAATTCAACGGCGAAACCCCGCACTGTCTGCCCGAAAACCCGGAATTGGCAGCCGATCCGCTGCTCAGCGCTTTATTCCTGAGCATTGGTGCGGTAATTCCCGGCAAGATTCAACTGGGCGGCCCCCTGGATCATACCGAGCCGGGCAATACGGCTTTAACGGCCTTGCTGGACTGGGCGGGCATTGCCCCGCAGAGCAAAGGCGACACCTTGAGTGTTACCCGCGCCAGCGACGGCCCGGATCAATCTGCTGTGACGCCCACAGCCGCGCCCGCAGCCGGTCTTAAGCCCGAACACGCTCCTCTGCTGCTTTTGCTCAGCGCCGCGCGTGCCCGCGACTTGAAACAGCCGGTGCCCTTGCCGCGCATTGATTTCGGCGATGGCAGCCTGGGCACGGACCTGCCTTTGTATGCGCTTGATTTTTTAGAGCTTTTGGGCGCGGAGCATGTTTCCGGCAAGCCCGGCGAACCCGGCCTGGTGCGCAGCGCCGGACGCCTGCATCCGCAGGCGACGGCCTGGAATGCGCCTTCTCCAGTCTGGGCCATGTGCCTGGCCGTGGGCGCGTATCTGCGCCCGCAGATCAAATTGGCCAATCCGGGCATGGCCACGGAGCTTTTGCCCAATTTTTGGCATATCTACAACGGCCTGCCCAAACCGCAGTGGCAGCGCCGCCCCAAGGAAGAAGTAAGTGAAGCCCCTGCCGCCAAACGCCGCCGCGTCATCGCCAAATCCTGAGGCCATACCTGCGGACGCCCCCGCATTGCGAGCCGGTATCCTGCGCCTGGGCCAGGAATTGCAACTTGTGGAAACCCGCATCCGGGAAACAGCCGCAGCTGAAGACCCGGCCAGCGGCATATTTTACGCCTTTGAGCTGCATGAGCTTAAGCAGAACAAGCTGCGCCTGGATGTGGAGCTGGAATTTCACCGCCGCAAGCTGGCCCGCCTGGAACTGGAAGACAGCGAGCTGTAATTTTTCAATCCCAATTGAGGTGCCCCATGCCTGTCATTTCTCCGCAAATTGCCGACTACCTTGAGCATTCTTCCATGATCCGCCGCATGTTTGAGGCGGGCCTGGCCCTTAAAAGAGAACACGGCGCAGATAAGGTCTGCGATTTCAGCCTGGGCAATCCGGACTTGCCCGCCCCTCCTGCAGTGGTCGCGGCCATGCATGATCTGGCCGAGCACAGCGGCGAGCGTCTTTTTTTCGGATATATGCCCAACGGCGGTTATCCGGCCGCCCGGGAAAAGCTGGCCGAGTTCCTCAGCCGCGAGCAGAATTGCAAACTTTCCGGCAACGACGTTGTCCTGACCAACGGCGCAGCCGGCGGACTCAATGCCCTGTTCAAGGCCATTCTCTCTCCCGGCGACGAAGTGCTGGCTCCGGCCCCCTATTTCGTGGAATATGGTTTTTATGTAAGCAACCACCAGGGCGTATTCAAGTCCGTGCCCACTCTGCCCGGGACTTTTCAGCTTGATCTGGCGGCCATGGAAGCAGCCATCACCAAAGCCACCCGGGCCATTATCATCAACACCCCGCACAACCCCACCGGACAGGTTTATTCGGAAAGCTCCCTCAAAGGCCTGGCCGAGCTGCTCAGCCGGAAAAGCGCGGAATACGGGCGGCCCATTATCTTGGTTTCCGATGAGCCGTATCGTTTTCTCACCTTTGACAATATCAGCGTGCCCGCCATGCTGCCCCTTTACCCCTATGCCGTGGTGGCCGGTTCATTTTCCAAAAGCCTCGGGCTGGCCGGGGAGCGTATCGGTTACCTGGCCCTGGCCCCGCAAATGCCGGGCAAAGAACGCCTGGAAGCGGCCCTGATGATGACCAACCGCATCTTGGGCTTCGTCAACCCGCCCGCCGTGGGCCAGAAGCTCATGGCCGCAGCCCTTGGTTCTCAGGTAGACGCCGATATTTATGTCCGCCGTCGTGCAGCCATGGTCAAAGTCCTCACAGAGGCAGGCATTAAATTTGCCATGCCGCAGGGCGCTTTTTACTTCTTCCCGGAAGCGCCGGGCGGTGACGACAAGGCGTTCATAACCAGGCTGACCAAGGAACTGGTCCTGGCTGTGCCCGGCTCCGGCTTTGGCGGGCCCGGATACTTCCGCCTGGCCTTCTGCGTGGACGAAGACATCATCCTCCGCTCCGCCGAAGGCTTTAAGCGCGCCGCTGCGGAGTTTAAGTAGACTGACTGAAGAGACTGGGAGAGGGAACCAAAAGGGCCAGGCGGCCCTTATGGTTCCCTCTCCCAGACCCTCACCCTCCTTTACCGGCAATAGGGGATACCTATATACTGGGAATACGTGGATAGCCTTTGTGCGCGGGGCACCGAGGCCGCTCCCTGCTGGGCAAGCC
>CAZNBK010000157.1:3952-6171 GCA_964571105.1 uncultured Desulfovibrionaceae bacterium | reverse complement strand
CGAATACTACATCAACGACGCCGGTCGCCAGATGCAGACTCTTGGCCAGTCTGTGTATCTCAGGGTTTTGCAGCTGTCCGGGCAAAATGTCGATTTTCCGGATGAATGCTACAAAGGCGAATATATTCAGGAACTGGCCCGGGAGCTTCTCACCGCCAACCCCAGGTTGCCGGAATTACCCAAGGATGAAGCCCGGCGTCTTTGTCTGGAATACGCAAGCGAGACCATTCTGGAGGGAATAAAACAAGACCTCCGGACCTTCCGGGTTGAACATCAGGTCTGGTTCAAGGAAAGCCAATTGACGGCCTCTGGAGCCGTTGAGAAGGCCTTTTCTCTGTTGGGCGCACAGGGACTGGTCTACGAGGAAGAAGGCGCTGTATGGCTGCGTACAGAAGCTTTTGGCGACGACAAAAACCGGGTGCTCAAAAAATCCGACGGCTCGCTCACCTATTTTACTACCGACATCGCTTATCATCTGGATAAATACCAGCGGGGTTTTTCTTTGCTTGTGGACCTGCTCGGCGCGGACCACCACGGCTATGTGCCGCGTGTGCGGGCCGCCCTGGAAGCTTTGGGCTATAAGGGGCATTCATTTGAAGTGCTGATCATTCACCTGGTAAGTCTGCTCCGCAACGGCGCGCAAGTGGCCATGTCCACCAGAGCCGGCGAATTTGTTACCCTGCGGGAAGTTCTCGACGAGGTCGGCACCGACGCGGCCAGATTCATCTTCTTGTCACGCAAAAGCGACAGCCCACTTGATTTTGACCTGGAGCTGGTCAAACAGCAAAGCATGGACAACCCTGTATATTACGTGCAGTACGCGCATGCCCGCATTTGCGCCATACAGCGGAAAGCAACGGAAGCGGGTTTTGATCTGTCTCGGATTCCGCAAGTTCATGAGCTGCTGTCCCTTGACGGGCAGGAAGACATGGACCTGTTGCGACATTTGGATGCTTTTCCTGAAAATTTGCGCGCCGCAGCCGACAGCTTGACGCCGCATCATCTCAGCCATTATTTGCTGACCCTGGCAGGCATGGTTCACCGCTACTATACCACGCATCCGGTCCTCAGTGCCGAGACAAAAGAGCAAGGCCGCGCCCGGCTGGCGCTAATGACGGCAGCTGCGCAAGTGCTGCGCAACGGCTTGCAGCTGCTGGGCGTAAACGCACCGGAAAGCATGTAAAGAATAACTAACATCTAAGAATATAAGAGGCTGCTGTGGCTCTTTTTTCCAAACAAAACCGCATTGTCGTCAATAATCGTTACAACACTACCGCCAACGGCAGAAACAACGGCCTGACCGTGCGCCTGACGCTTAAAAAGACCATCATCCTGCTTATTATCCTGCTTTTACTGCTGGTTTGGACTTTTTTTGTGGGCGTTCTTGTGGGGCAAGGCATAAGCTCGGACGAGCCGCCTGCGGGAGCTGCCAACAGTACGGAGGTGCGCATTAACAGCACCGATGCGCCAGAAGCGCCGCAACTGCCGGAAGAAGCCTTGCCGCCGGTAATTGAAGAACCGCCCTTAAGTACTGATGATTCTGCGCCTGAATCGGCTGACGGCGCAGCGGCTGAGGCCACGCCGGAGAATGCCGCTGCCGCAGTCGAAGAGGACGCTCCCGGCGGTAATGAGGTTATCTCTCCGGAAGAACTCTCGTTCATGTCCGACTTGAAAGACAAGCCGACCCCGCCGCAGCCGGGCACCGGCACGGATACGTCTACCCCGGCTCCGCGCCCGCAGACCGCCGCCACGCCGCCCGCCGCGCAAAGCACGCAGACGACGAATACGCTTAATCCCGAAGACCCGGCCCCCAAGGCGACCACGCCGCCCGGCCCCGGTATTTTTGATTACCAATACCAGGTAGCTGCCTCAACCGACCTTGAAGGCGTCAAACGCCTGGTCAACCAACTGCGCGACGGAGGACTCAGGGCTTCCATGGTCCAGGGCACCAAAGACGGCAGCAAAATATACCGGGTTCATGTCGATTTTCGGGGTACCCCCGGCGATACCAACCAGTTGCGCGAACAATTGAGCAAGTTCGGCATCGATCGCGTGCTTTTGAAAACCAAGGTCGCCACGCAGTAAATCCGCTCGCAGCCATAATGCTTAAAACCGCCCCCACAGGGGCGGTTTTCTTTTGTGCCAATAAAAAACCCCCGGCAAAACCGGGGGATTTTTATTGCTGAGGAAAATGCCCCGGCCCTGTCCGCCCTGGGCGG
>CAZNBK010000157.1:0-3852 GCA_964571105.1 uncultured Desulfovibrionaceae bacterium | reverse complement strand
CTGTCTATGTCACTGCTTGCCGCGCCGGGATCACCGTCTATTTTCAGACCAGCGGTTATTATTTCAGCCCCAAGCTGTTTCAGCTTGTCCTCAATGGCGTCCACAGCCCCGCAAAACCATGTATACGAGCTGTCTCCGCAACCGAATACCGCGACTTTTTTGCCTTTTGCCGCAATTTTTTCAAAATCCTCAAACAGCGGAATAAAATCAGATTGCAGTTCGATGTCTTCATCTCCCCAGGTTGAACAGCCGAACAACACCAGATCATAGCCGTCGCACAGCCCTTCCGGGTCTGCATCGGATGCGTCCAGCAAAGTCACGGATGCTTCTTTGGCTTTAAGCGTTCCCGCCAGCATCTCGGCAACTTCTCTGGTATTGCCGAGGGTTGAGCCATAAACAACTAGCACTGTTGCCATAATTGCCTCCTGAAAGACACGTTGATTTTAAAAACAATTTACACTTGCGAGGCTTGCTTGCGGTGAAACTTGCTCCTCCTGCACGCCCGCACCCCACGCTTTGACTACTTCTTACGCTTGGGAAGTGTAATTGTAGTTGCGAATATTGATAATGACTTTCAATTTCAAATGCAAGCGTTATATTGATTCTTGGGCACAAAAAAAGACCGCCATCCTGAGAAGGCGGTCTTTTTTAACAGACGAGTTTACACGTTCACTTTGCTTGGGGTTAATAGCCCCCTACCCATTTGTTGTGCTCTTCAGCCGTAGTCGAACTTGAACTCTGTTCAATCCTGGCCCGCGAAGACTGCACAAAAGCGCTGCGGATAGCCAGGTATGGCTCAACGGCTATGCGCCGGACACTATTATAATTTTCCAAAATACCGCCAAGATTGGCCAAACCGCGGCCCCCGGAAGCAGCCCAGGGAATCCAGGTGGGAGTGACATAGGTCATGGGATTCATGGCGGCATCGCCAACCATGCCCAATGATGTCCGCACTGTGGCGGGGCCGAGCACGGGCCAGACAATATAAAAACCTTCGCCCATGCCCCAGCGTCCAAAAGTTTGCGCCGTATCAACCACATCGGGTTCATCGGACCACAGCGGCTTGGCGCGCGCGCCCGGGTTCATCAACCCGCCAAAGCCGAGCGTGGTGTTTAGAATAAAGCGGGAGGTTTCCACCCCGGCGTCCATAAATTCACCTTGCAGCAGGCAGTTTATCAAGCGGACCGGGAACAGCAGATTGCGGAAAAAGTTGCGCATGCCCTGCCTGAACTCCCAGGGGGTGACCGCTTCATAGCCTTTGTTGATCGGGGAAAACACGCCGCGGTACAAAACATCGTTGAACCCGAACCAGAAGCGGTTCCACGGCTCAATGGGGTCGGCAATGATCGAATCGCTCACCGGAAAATCATCGTATTCATAATCGTCGTCCAGCGGGTCGTAATCCGTGGCGGCCTGAGACTCATCCTCCGGCGCGCCGCCTGCGGCAGGTAAAACAAGCGGTTCTGTCTTGGCCAGCTCATTGACCATGGCTACCCGGCCCGCATAAGCCGGACGGCTGTCCGCATCGGCAGCTTCAACAAAGAGAACGATCACGGAGAATACAACGAGACAACTTACTGCACAGATCTGTTTCAGCACAAAACTTCTCCCCTGACTTAACAACGCATTTGGCGTGGACAACAGCTTCACCCGACATCAACGATATTCTGATTGAATAGTCTAAACACTTTTTTTATCAAATACAAGCCCCGGATGCGGCTACCGCGACCTGTATATTGTCCGAAAAACGCGGAAATAAAAAAGGACGGGTAAATGAACCCGCCCTTTCATTTACCCGAAAATTCCGTTGTTGCTTACAGCATGGCCACTGCTTCGATTTCCAGGCCGGCAGCCAAAGGCAGCGACTTTACGGCGAAGCAGGAGCGGGCCGGAAACGGCGCGCTGAAGTATTGCCCATACACTTCGTTAACTGCGGCAAAGTCGTTGATATCCGCAAGGTACACGGTCACTTTCAGCACCCGGTCCAGTCCGGATCCGGCGGCTTCCAGCACGGCCTTGAGATTATCCAGGGCTTGCGCGGCCTGCTCTTTAATATCCGAGGGCATGGCCTTGGTTTCGGGGTTCAGGGGCAGCTGGCCGGAAGTAAATACCAGGCTGTCTGTGGCCAGGGCCTGTGAATAGGGACCTATTGCGGCCGGGGCTTTGCCGGTGTCAATTTTTCTGGGTTTGCTCATCTGAAAACTCCTTGTCGATTAAATGATCAATGTCCGATTCTACGATTTTACTCGAACAAAGTAAATAGTTCATTTCATTGCCGGTCGGATAAATTGGAGCATTTTAACCTTGAGATTATATATTGGGCAGGGCTAAGGCAGGGCCGCACAGGACGTGCGGCAGTCGCGCAAGCTAGCGAATGCTACGGATGAGGTCCGCAGGGCGTCAGGCCTACGGACCTTGAGCGGAAGATGGAATTACGGGGTGAGGAGCCGCCGCGTTGCTTCGGCTGACGGTGAAAGGGCCGCACAGGACGTGCGGCAGCCGCGCTGCGGGAGCGAAACAAAAACGAACGCTCTGCGGACCTCATCCGTAACCCTCGTTTGCTTACGCACTCGGGTAACGGCTGCTCCGCCGCTGGAGGCGCTTTTTTGTGAGCGACCCTCGAATCCGGCACAGGACGTGCCGGTGAGAGGTATACGATTAAAGGTATTTCATGATGAAATCATGCGCGGCCTGCTCCGTCCAGTAACAATTACGGCGATTGAAAGTTACAAAACCCACATGCCCCCCGGAGTCGGGGACTTTAAAATAAAGCTTGGAGTTTTCTTCTGCCGCTGCAACCGGATAGCACTCTTCTGACAGAAAAGGATCATCGGCGGCATTAACCAACAGCGTGGGCAAGGTTAATCCGGGCAACAAATGCACGGAAGAGGCCCGGGCATAATAGTCGTCAACCGTGGCAAAACCGTTAAGCGGAGCGGTAAAACGGTTGTCAAACTCCGGAAACGTCTGCACCCTGGACAACCCTTCCACGCTGAGCAGTCCGGGAAAGCGGCGGTGCATCTGCCTGATTTTCGGGTGCAGGGTGCGCATGAAATAACGCATATATACGCGATTACCTCGCCGGTTTAAGACTTTCACGGCGCTGGGCAGGTGGCAGGGTACGGAAAACACCGCTGCGGCCTTTATTTCCTGCGGCGCCGCGCCCTCGGCCTGCCCGAGATAGCATAAAATCTGATTGCCGCCCATGCTGAACCCCACCAGCCCAAGGCTTTCATAGCCTTGCTCCAGGGCGTAGCCGACAACACAAGCAAGATCGCGGGTTTCGCCCATATGATAAACGCGGGGCAGGCAACCGGCCTGGGGCCCGCAGCCGGGCTGATTCCAGGCAATGGCATCCACTCCGGCATCATTAAAAATCCGGCAGATCCCTTTGATATATTTGCGGCGGCTGTTGCCTTCCAGCCCATGCGAAACGATCACGGCCCTGCCGGACCGGCTCCCCGCACGGGCATACGCCACGTCCAGATCGAGAAAGTCGCCGTTCAGGCCATTAATGCGCACGGGCTTTTGATCCAGTAAAATATCCCGCCTGAACAAGGTGGGATAAATGGACTGAATGTGCCCGTTGCGGAAACCGGGCGGTGCTTGGTAATAACAGGGCAGTACCGGCATTTCTGATTTACCCCTTGCCTGAGCCTCGTTTCGTGGTCGGGCAATAACGGCTGGCTGTGCCGCGTGTCAATCTATTGCCCGTCCTTGCCTTCTGCGGCAAATTAGTCTAAACAGCTTGGCGTCGGAGCGTGGCGCAGCCTGGTAGCGCACCTGCTTTGGGAGCAGGGGGTCGCTGGTTCGAATCCAGTCGCTCCGACCAATTTTTATAATATCAATTTC
>CAZNBK010000156.1:334-6181 GCA_964571105.1 uncultured Desulfovibrionaceae bacterium | reverse complement strand
CGTTGCCGGCGGACACCCCGCAGGATGTCCGCGCGGCAGTATTGGGCAGCGGCGATTGGCGCAAGCGCGAGGAGTCTCCGTTCACCAAGGAAGATGTAATCACGGTTTACCGGCATGTGCCCGTGGCCGAAGGCAATGTCTCCTGGTGCTTTGCCGTGTCCGTGCCCACGGATAAAATTTTGGCCCAGAGCAACACCACCCTGCGGATCATGCTTGGCCTGGGTATCTTGGGCCTGCTCATTACCACCTTGATTATCGTCATGGTGGTTACCAATGTGGCCAAGGCGCTGCGCCGGGGAGTCGAGTACGCCACTGTGGTGGCCGAAGGCAATTTGGACGCCAAGTATGAAACCAGCCGGACCGATGAAATCGGCGTGCTGGCCAAGGCGCTGTCCTCCATGGTGCAGCGCATGCGCGATTCACTGGACGAGGCCGGGGCGCTGGCCAAGGAGGCTGAAGCCGCTGCGGGCAAGGCCGAGGAAGCGCGCCAGGCTGAAGCCCTGCGCGCTGCTGCCGAGGAAAGGCAGCACCAGGATATGCTGCGGGTGGCCGCTGACTTGGAAAGCATCGTTGAAATTTTAGGGCAGGCCGCAGCCACGCTTTATGGGCAGGTTGAACAGGCAGTGGCCGGTGCGGAAAATACCCGGGACCATTCGGAAAACAGTGTGCGCGCTGTGCAGGAACTGGAGCGGGCCGCCGGGAATATGGCCCGCAACGCCGCCGAGGCCGCCGGATTTGCCGGGCAGGCCCAGTCCAGGGCCGGTGACGGCACCAGGATTATGCAGGAAATGGCTGCGGCTGTGGAAGCCATCAACAGTAATACGTTGCAGCTAAAGGACAGTTTGTCCAGCCTGGGCGTACAGGTGGAGGGCGTTGGCGATATCATGCAGGTCATCACGGAAATAGCTGACCAGACCAATCTTCTGGCTCTTAATGCCGCCATTGAAGCGGCCCGGGCCGGAGAGGCCGGTCGCGGTTTTGCCGTGGTCGCCGATGAAGTCCGCAAGCTGGCTGAGCGGACCATGCAGGCCACCGGTGAAGTGGCCAAGGTGGTCAGCAATATTCAAAACGGCACTCAAACGGCCATTGAGGAAATGGACAAGACGGTGAGTATGGTGGAAACCAGCACGGAGCTGGCCGGTCGCACCGGGGAAACCCTCACGGAAATAGACCGCCTGGTCCAGCAGAGCGCCTCCCAGGTGCAGACCATCACCGAGGCCAGTCAGGAGCAGATGCAGTTAAGCCACACCATTCGCGAGTCTTCGGAAAACGTTAATGAAATTGCCGGGCAAACGGTTTCGGCCATGCAGGTGTCTTCGGGCACTGTTCGTGAGCTTACTGAAACCTCTCGCAAGCTGGCTGAACTGACCGCGCAGTTGCGAAGGTAGTAATCCGTCCGATGCTTATGCCTAACCCCTAAAATCCTCGTCAGACCGGTCTGACGAGGATTTTTATTTGTCCCGCGAAAACAGGCTGTTTAAGCAAGCCGCGCACTTATGTTTGAGTATTATGCTGTGAATGGTTATTTATTTAATAAATAAACGACACCGCAATATCTTTGCGTATCTATTATAGATAGGGACAGGAGTTGCTTTGATGAAATTGGATTGTTTTTTATATAACAATGAAACTTGACTATGGGTAAGTCTGAAATTATACTACACACATATGAATCCTTTATTGTGTTTCATCATCAATTCTTTTGAAGGCAAGTTTACCGAATTCTCGCAATTTTCCATTGGCGAGCGGTACTGGCGCGCCTTTCTTTGATTCAAATCTCCCCTTGCGCCTGTAACCAGGGCGTCTGTCGTTTGCGTGACCGAAAAGACTGAATACAGACTTTTTGTTTGGTTGCGTGTGCTTTTTTTAAAAAATATATTTAAACCGGCCTCCGCCAGCAGCGGCGCGCCGGGGGAGTTTTGGGATCATGACCAAGATGCATTGCTGGCTTTTCTTGCTGGTTTCCATTGTTTTTGAAGTAACCGGAACCAGCGTCATGAAATTTTCACAGGAAACCTGGCCCCTGCTGGGTATGGGCTGCATGTATTTGCTGCTCGGTTTTTCATATTTCTTCTTGTCCAAGGCCGTGCTCAGATTGCCCATTGGAGTGGCTTACGCCTTTTGGGAAGGCTTCGGCCTTTTGCTGATTACTCTGGTTAGCATCACCATTCTGGGCGAACCGGTCAGCGCGTTGCGCGGCGTCGCCTTGTTGCTGGTCTTTTGCGGCACCATGCTGGTCCACCGCGGTACGGAATCAAGCGACAGCGAATCGACGCTGCACGGGGGGGCCTCATGCTGAGTATGCTGAATATGCCTCCGATGTGGCTGTGTTTATTGGCTGTGGTAGCGGCAGCGGCCCTGGATATTGTGGCCAATTTACTGCTTTCCAAGTCGGACGGTTTTAAAAAGAAACGTATGGGCTTTGGGGCCATTTTTCTGGTGGGCATGGCTTTTAGCTGTCTGGCCCTGGCAGTGCGGGGCATGGACCTGGCTGTGGCTTACGCCATGTGGGGCGGCTTCGGCATCCTGGGCACTTCCTTGGGCGGCTGGGCTCTGCTGGGCCAACGGGTGCACACCAGCGCCTGGGTGGGCATAGTCATGCTCATTGGCGGCATGGTGATCCTGCATCTGGCTTAACAGCGATAACGGGCTCACAGATAATGCGGCGGTTTTTCGTTTGCCGGGCCGGGGCCGCTGCTGATTTCAGCCATAACTTCTTCCAGTCGCAGGCTCTGTTTTTGCAGCAGAGCTTCCAGCCTGTCTATCTGTTGCTGCTGCCCCAAAAGGGCCTCGTGCAGCTTTTCCAGGCGTTGTTCCAGGAAAACCTGGTTTTCTTCCAGGGAAATCAGTCGGTGTTCATTCATATGGTTCTCCAGTCCGGGCCTGAGTTGGCGGGGATGCAATTAGAGCTTTTTAACTTTAAGCTGTTACAAAATTCGAATAGTAAACGCTGTGTTTAGAGCCAAAAAACAAAAATATATTATCAAAATATTTTTTGAGATGACTTCTAATGACTTACCAGCAGGATAGATTATTTTACTGAGCATTCCAATCCTGTGGGGAAAACAAAGAAACAATTAGGGGTTAGGAGGGGAGGGAGTTTGAGGGAGGGGAACCTTGGGGGATTATCCCCCAAGGTTCCCCTCCCTCAATGATCAGCTCACTTATGGCACAAGCTGCAGGCGGAGGGGCAGGCGGCCAGACCGCCCAGGGCGGTGGAGCGCAGCTCGCGGGGCAGCATGTTGCCCACGGCCAGGGCTGCGGCGGCAACCTCGTCAAAGGGCACGGGGTTTTGCCAGCCGCCAAGCACAAGATCGGCGGCGGTAAAAGCTGCGGCAGTGGCGGCTGCGTTGCGCGAGTGGCAGGGCAGTTCTACAAAACCCTGCACCGGGTCGCAGACAAGTCCCAGGACATTTTGCATGGACATGGAAGCGCAGTCAAAGACTTGCGTCGGCGAGCCTCCGACCACCTCCACAAGTGCGGCAGCAGCCATGGCCCCGCCCACTTCCACCTGGCAACCGCCCACCTCTGCGGCAAATGTGGCTGCGGCGGCAAAGCATTGGCCCACCACCCCGGCCACCCAGAGGGCATTGAGGCAGTCTGTGCGGCTTTTGCGGAGGTCATCCAGCAGGGTGACCAGCATGCCCGGCATAACCCCGGCAGAACCGGCTGTGGGCGCGGCGCAAACCAGGCCGCCCGCCGAATTTTCTTGCATGGCGGCCAGAGCGCGGGCCGCTGCCTTGGCTGTAATCGGCCCACCAAGGCAGAACGGCCCGGCTGCATGGGAGAAAATATTTTTGGCCGTGGGGGCCAGCAGGCGCATACCCGAGGTGCGGTTGAAGCCCCGTGTTACGCTTTCCAGCATAATGTCCAAACGCTGAGCCATCAATTCTTCCACGGCATCCAGAGAAAGCCCCAGAAGCGCGGCTTCGGACGCTCGACCGGCCTGGGCCAGCGAGCAGTTGTTTTTGGCGCAATGGGCAACAGCCTCGGCGGCATTGCTGAACAGGGGTTTGCCCGGTGTGGTCAGAAGCAGGGGCGGCGTCCAGGCCAGGAAAGATGGGGACAGGGGGGCCAGGGTTTCCAGGACGGAAAGGGGGGGATGACCATCCTGATCGGGTTTTGGGAGGAACCAAGCATGCACCATAGTTTGCGCAGATGGAGAGCTGTGTCTGCTGATGCTGACCCCGGCCGCCCCTTTGTCCAGAAGAGCCTTTGCCTGCCCGGCGGTTTCAGCCGACAGCACGGCAAAGATGTCCAAATAAGCGGCCGTGGCCTTGACCGAAAAACCATTGACCGCTTTAATTTCTATGCTTCCGCCGCCGATGGAGGCGGCCCGCAAGGTAATTTGTTTGTCGGCGCCCCGGCAGGTGATGTCCAGGTCATTGGGGTGGTTGACCCCGGCCAGATCGGCGCGGGCAAAGGAAACCGTGACCCCGCGTTTTTCGGCAATGGCATAAGCCTCGTCATATTCCGGAGAAATAATGTCCAGGCCCAACGCGCCGGCCACAAAGGCCAGATCTGCCCGTTGCGAGCGGAAAACATCGGCAAAAGCGCCCATGTCATCAAAGACAATGCTCAATGCCTGTAGGGGTTCGCCCAGCACCAGACCCGCGTAGCGACCGATGCGCCAGGATGCCGCAGTGTGCGAGCTGGATGGCCCGTGCATGATCGGGCCGATCACGTCGTTGAGAATACCGGGAAAAGCTGCGGACATTTTTTTGGTTCCTTTTATGCCTCCGGCGGGCAGGGGCCACGCGCCCCTGGACTTGCGGCAGGGGATGATCCCCTGCACCCCGGCTAGGGAGTCACGGTTATCTCTTGTCGTAAATTTTCGGCCTCGTCACTTCGCTCCCTGATAGCTTTTTATCCTTCTTGTGTTCCCGTGAACTTCGGCAATTGTCACCAACACAATTGGGGTTAAGGAGGGTGAGGGTTTGGGAGAGGGAACCTCAAGGGCATCATGCCCTTGTGGTTCCCTCTCCCAATCTCACTTACTAATAAAACCCGTCAAAAGGGCGGCGGAATGAGGCCGCTACATAGACGCCGATGAGGGTGGTAAAATCGAACACCGGTCGCTGTACAGCCCGTTGGATGGCGTGCGCGTAAGGCGGCATATTGGAGCATTCCAGGAGGATAGGTCCCACTTCAGGGTGGGAACTGACCAGTTCTTGAGCGGTGGCCACGATGTCTTTGGTGATGGCTTCGTCATCCAGGAGCGGTTCTTCATCGAGGATGGGCGAGCGGAAGGGTTTGGAGTCCTGCATGCCTCTGATGACCACACGACTGGCGTCTTTGAGCCCGGCCACGGCCAGCATGTCCGGGGTCAGGCGGGGTTTGTTGGCGCAAATGATGCCGATTTTTTTGTCCGGCCCGATGCTGCGTTCGAGCATGGGCAGTTGGATGAGGCTGGAGAGGATGACCGGGATGTTCACGGCTGCGGCCACCTCTTTCTGGAAATGGATCATGTAGCCGCAGTCGCTGGCAATGGCGCGCACACCCAGGCCTTCCAGTTCGCGGGCCGTGGCGATGACGTTGTCGGTGAGGGTTTTATCGCCCTGGTCGATGAGCCGGGTGAGGTTGACCTCGGGCACGGTGCGGTAAATGACCGGAAACGGGTAGGTGGTGGCGTTGCCCACATCGCCGGGGATGAACGGCGTTCTGACTTCAACCAGGATAATGCCTACAGCGTGGCCGTAACTGTCTGCATTGGGCCGTACTTGATAGATTGCCATTTCCGCCTCCTTGCTCAAAACATGGTTTTGAGGAAATTATAAAAGGTTTTGAAATGCTGTTTGTTGATTTGCACCACACGCTTGGCGTTTTGGGCAAGCAGGGCGGCATAAA
>CAZNBK010000156.1:0-302 GCA_964571105.1 uncultured Desulfovibrionaceae bacterium | reverse complement strand
GGACAGATCCGGAGCGGTGCGTTCAATGGAAAACCACATGCGCGCGAAGATGCTCTGTTGTTCGGCGATGGTCTGGTGCAGCTTGGCATTGCGGGTGGCTGCGTAGAGCAATTGGTGCAGTTCTGATTCGGCGAGCACATACTCATTGCTGACGCCGCCCTTGGTGGTTTCTTCCAGCAGGTCGATATGGCGGTGCAGGGTGGCCATTTGTTCCGGGGTAATGTTTCGGGTAACCAGGTCGCCCACCAGACCTTCCAGGACAAGGCGAATTTCTGCGGCATCGCGCAGCTCGCCGAAGTCTA
>CAZNBK010000155.1:0-6187 GCA_964571105.1 uncultured Desulfovibrionaceae bacterium | reverse complement strand
TTTCGGTTGGAAAGCCATTTTCTGGATTCTGGCCGCCATCGGACTGGTTCTGGCCGCGGTAAGCTTTGCCAGGCTGCCGGAAACACTGCCCAAAGAAAGCCGGACCGCTTTCAGCTTTACGGGCGCGCTAAAGACCTACCTGCATTTATTCAGAAACAGGCGCTATTTGAATGTGACCCTGTCGGCTTCTTTGCTCATGGCGACCCTATTTGCCTATATCAGCGGCTCGCCTTTTTTGTTTATGGAATATTACGGACTTTCCGCCGGGGCTTACAGCATCCTTTTTGCAGTTAACGCTTTGGGGATGATCCTCTTTGGGCAGTTACAAATTTTTCTTTACACTCGAATGGACCCGTACAGGCTGTTGCTGCTCGGTTTCATGCTCCATTTATTTTTTATCGGACTGATCGGGGCCAGTGTTGCTGCCGACTTCCATAATATCACCCTGATGGCTGCGCTTTTATTTTTCGCCATGTCCTGCACAAGTTTGATTTTCGGCGGCATTACTGCGGAAATCATGTTCAGCGTCCCGCATACGCAAAGGGGCTCCGCATCGGCGCTGCTGGGGGTGCTGCAGTATACCTTCGGCGGGCTTGCCGGGGTGCTGCTTGGCTTCTTGCATGATGGAACGCCCTGGCCTTTTGCGCTTATACTTGGCTGCTGCTCTCTTCTCAGCGTTGTCATGTGGAGCACGCGTGCAAAAAAGATTTAAAAGCCCCGCTGCTCGCGTGTTGCTTTTAGCGGGACTAGAGCATTTTAACATTGAAATTATACATTAAGCCAAAATGCTTTTGCACCGCCAGGAAGACGGCAGCCGCGCAGCGGGAGCCGCCAGAGGCGCAGAGTGAAACGAAGCGCAGCCGTTAGACGGACAGAAGTATCTAATATTGAAGCTGCACGTTACTCAGGCCGCACCCATATGCCCATCTGCCCCTCCATATAGATAGCTCCGCTCATATAGGCGTAGGCAAACGCGGCACCGGCGGTCTCTGAACCCCAGTCCAGGCTGTAAACGTAGCATTCCTCGCCTTCAACATCCATCAGATCGACGAGCGTCATCGTATATTTTGTGGCGTCGCTGTAATCGAGGATCTTGCCTTTGTCCCGCATGGCGTCGAACGTCAATTTTGCGGCTTCCGCAGGGTTCAGATACTCGCCGGAGTCCGCCTCATATGCATATTCCTCGGCATATTCCAGGTTCGGCCCGAAATCAAAATCGCTCCAATACGGAAGATCTGCGGCGCTCACAGCGCTCACGCCAAGGAGCAGCACAGCGATGCAGGCATACACAGCCCATAAGCCTTTCAGTCCATTTTTCATAAACCGACCTCCTTAAAAAAAGGGGCTTTTTGCGCCTTTTGAGCACAAAAACCCCCGAAAAGTGGAGCCAGCAGAGGGAATTGAACCCACGGCCTACTGATTACGAATCAGTTGCTCTACCAACTGAGCTATGCTGGCATTATCCGAACGGTGAACTTTTACGGAACTTGGCCCGGTTAGTCAAGCGCAGCTATCTCCTGCAACTTGCTCATAAGGCCGGGGGCATTGCCCCAGTCCCCCAAAAACCAGGGCGCCGCTTATTTTTTAACCGCTTCCACGCCCAGGCGCAGGGCTTTTAAGTTCACTTCCACCAGTTTGGGAGCCATGAACTTGTTAATGGCCGCTTCCAGAGCGTCCGGGCCAAACGGCAACACGCCCACGGCACAAGCCGCGCCAAGCAGCGCAGTATTGCCGCTCTGCGGCGAACCGGCTTGCAGCCCCAGCTCCCGGCAGGGTAAAAACCAGGATTGTTTGGCCACCTCGCCGACTTTGCCCCGGATAGCATCGAGGTCCGGGTAGGTTTCCCCGCCGGAAGACACGCCCACGGGCAAAATCGGATCCAGGCTGGAGAGCACAATGCCGCCTGCGGCCAGATAAGGCATTGCACGCAGGGTTTCCAGGGGTTCAAAGCCAAGAATGATATCGGCTTCGCCCTTATCAATGCGCGGACCGGCAAAACCGCCGATGAGCACGGTGGATTCCACCACTCCGCCCCGTTGGGCCATGCCGTGAATTTCGCCGGAAACCACGGGCAAGCCTTGATCCAGGGCAGTATTCGCCAGAAGCGTGGTAGCCGTGAGGGTGCCTTGTCCGCCAACGCCGGTAAGAAAGATACGCACGCCGTTCATTATTCTGACCTCTTGCGGGCTTTAAACTTGGGTGACACTTGCAAACAAACCATACAGCCGTTGCACATATCCTCATCAACGCCGATATCCGTGCCGTTGCGCAGGAAGGCCGGGCAGCCCAGAGTGGTCAGGCAGTCGTTCACGCAGGCGCTTTGCTCGGAGACATAAGCACGCTGGTTCATGGGCTTTTTAAGCGTGCGCCGCGCGAAAAGCACACAAGGCTCGCGGGCAATGAGCACGCGCACGCCGGTCTGACTTTTCATTTCTTCCAATGCGGCGGTAACCGCTTTGAGATTATAGGCTTTAACCGTGCTTACCTGGCAGACGCCGCACGCCCGCACAAAGCCTTCAATATCCAGCTGATTGCAGGTTTGCCCGAGCACTTCGCCGGTAACGCCCGGATTGGGCTGATGCCCGGTCATGGCCGTGGTCCCGTTATCCAGAATCACAAAGATAATATTGTGCTGGTTAAACACCGCGTTGGCCAGGCCGGTAATGCCGGAATGGAAAAAGGTGGAATCGCCGATAAAGGCAACCACGGGTTTCTTTGAAAAACGGGCAAAACCTGATCCGGCGGAAATGGACGACCCCATGCAGTACAGAAAGTCGGCGGATTTAAGCGGCGGGGCCATGCCCAGGGTATAGCAGCCGATATCGGATGAATAAACGGCTTCGTCGCCAAACACCCGCTGCACCGCGTAATACACGGCGCGATGCGAGCAACCGGCGCAGAGCGTGGGCGGGCGACCGGGCAGCTTCTCGTCGGCTGCCGGTTCCGGCATATCCAGGTTGACCCCCAAGACTTCGGCCAGACCACGGGCCACCAGGCTGGTGGAATATTCGCCCTGGCGGGTGAATATCTGATTCTTACCCCGAATATCCACGCTAATGCTTAAACGCTGGGCCAGAGCGCGTACCTGGGTTTCCAGGAAAGGCTCCAGCTCTTCCACGATCAGCACAGTGTCCACGCTGCGCAGGAATTCGGCAATGAGCCGCTCGGGCAAAGGCCAGCAAAAACCCAGCTCTAAAACTTTAAACTTATCCTTTAAGGCCGGGTTGAGCATGGCGTCGTGCACATAGGCGCGGGAAATGCCGGAAGCGATTATGCCGATCTTGCCCTGCCCGGAAACCTTGTTCCAGAGTGATTTTTCAGCTTCCTCGCGAATAGCTTCAAGGTTCTTAAGCTGCACGCCATGCCGCACTCTGGCCACTGCCGGCACCGGCACAAAGCGTCCGGGGTTCTTGTGGAATTCTTTGATTGCAGCCGGTTCGGGCAGAGCTCCGTACGTGACCCCGCCGCGCAGGTGATTGATGCGCGTGGTGGTGCGCAAGAGCACAGGCTGTTCATACTGCCGGGAAAGCAAAAGCGCATCGCGGGTCATATCCTTGGCTTCCTGGGCCGAGGCCGGTTCAAAGCAGGGCAGGCCCGCCATCATGGCGTAGTTGCGGTTGTCCTGCTCATCCTGGCTGGAATGGCAGCCGGGGTCATCGGCGGAAAGCAACACCAGACCGCCGGGGGAACCGGTATAGGCCAGGGTGAATAAGGGGTCAGCCGCAACGTTGACGCCCACATGCTTCATGGTCACCAGGGTCATGGCTCCGGCCAAGGCCGCGCCAGCGCCCACTTCCAGGGCCACTTTCTCATTCACGGAATATTCCATGACATAGCGCTCGCTGCTGCGCAGGCGGTAAAAAGTGTCCGGCACTTCTGAAGAAGGGGTGCCCGGATAACAGCTGACCATATTGATGCCGGCTTCAAGAGCGCCGCGCACAATGGCCTCGTTGCCCAGAAGCAGGTGCATGCTGCCCGGGGCGTCTGCCAGTAATGGATGGGTCATATCGGCTCCTTGACTCTGTTCTTGCGCAACAACCTGTTTTTCCTTCAATTGCGCAAGAAGCAAACATTGTCTGTGAAAAATTTCACTTTCACAGTGCTAAAAAATTATCCGCCAAAAAAGAATTGCCGGGAAAAGGTGGTACGCGGCCTATTCGCCCTGCTCAACCGGAGCTTCCGCATCGGCGGAAACATCCGCATCAGCCGGAACTTCCGCACTGGCCGGGGCATCGTCGCTGACCGGAGCCGGTGCAGCGGCGTCGGTTTGCCCTGGGGCCGCGTTTCTGGCTTTGATTTCGTTGGCGCGGAAACTGAAGAAACTGCGTCCTTCGCCGCTTTCGGCGGCTGCAAGCTCTTCATAGATGGCAACGCTCTTTTCCCACTCTCCGGCCTGCTCGGCCATGGCGGCCAGCTCCATCTTGAGAAACGAGGCAGAATAAAGGTCCGGGTTGGTCTGGGTCAGGAATTCTTCGAGTACGGCAACGCCCTCAACGCCGCGTCCGACTTTGTTCAAAGCCGAGGCTTCACCCAAGCGGGCCACGGCCAGCATGGGGTCGTTGGGCTTAAGCAGGTCGCCGCCGCTCTTCCAGTTCTCTGCGGCCTTGGCGTTATCGCCCAAACCCGAGGCCGTGAAGGCAATTTCAAAATAGACCGCCGGTTTGAACTCGGCAGGGGTATCCTGGAGGAAATTTTCCAACGCCTGAATGCGCGCCGCGCCGGTTTGCCCGGAAAGAATCAGCCCCAGCCTGGTCTGCTCAGAGGCCACATGGCGCTGTTGATACCACTTATAACCCAACGCTATTGCGATAATCAGCACAATCCCCAAAATGACTATGGTGATCTGCTTGGCATATTTGTGCAAAAACCCGATGGTCTGTTGCGCTTCGGGATTGAGTTCTTTTTTTACGGAGTCCATGAACTTCTTCTGGTTGGGCTCTGCCATGTTCTGCTCCTGAATGGATGGTTTAGGGTTGGCGGCCTAAGGGCACGCACAACCTATTCTTTTACGCGGCGAGAGCAAAAATGTCAAAGCTTAACCGCCCTGCACCCGCACTATTTGCACGCGCTGATTTGCCTTTTTCCGGTAAATCAGACATATTGGCGCTACGGCAGGTTTCCCGCCGCAGTTAACAGTTTCAAGGGGAGTGCTCATGGACATTTACGCCAAACTGGAAGATATCGGCCAACGCGCCAAAGCAGCTTCCCGGTTTCTGGCCAATGCCCCGGCCAGCGTTAAAGCCGCTGCCTTGCATGGATTAGCCGGAATTTTACGCGGGCAACAAGATTTCATTCTTGAGGCCAATGCCAGAGATGTGGAGCAAGGCCAGGCCAGAAGCCTGGATGCGCCCAGGCTGGCCCGTCTGACCCTGACTCCGGCCATTATTGAAGAAATGGCCGCAGCCTGCGAATTTGTGGCTGACTACCCGGACCCGCTGGGCGCCACCGAAACCCAATGGCAACGCCCCAACGGCCTGCTGGTAGGCAAAATGCGCGTTCCCCTCGGCGTCATTGCCATGATTTTTGAATCCCGGCCCAATGTGGTCATCGATTCCGCCATTCTCTGCATCAAGGCAGGCAACAGCGTGATCATGCGGGGCGGCTCCGAAGCTATTCATTCCAACCTGGCCCTGGGCAAACTTTTACACCAGGCTCTGCAAGAAGCCGGTTTACCGGCAGACTGCGCCCAGGTGGTTGATGTGCCCGACCGCGAAGCCATCAAGGCCATGTGTAAAATGTCCGACTATATTGACGTCATCATCCCGCGCGGCGGCGAGCCACTTATCCGCCTGGTCAGCCAGGAAGCATTGATGCCGGTCCTCAAGCACGACAAAGGCGTTTGCCACTTGTATGTGGACGAGGGCGCGGACAATTCGTCCGCAGTGGAAATTGCTTTTAACGGCAAGGTGCAACGCCCCTCGGCCTGCAACGCCCTGGAGTGCGTACTGGTGCACCAGGCCCAGGCCGAAACTTTTTTACCGCAAATGGCCGAACGGCTTGGCGCGGCAGGGGTGGCGTTCCGGGCCTGCCCCCGGGCACTGGATATGTTGAAAACTTGTGTCGACTGCAATATCGCCCCCATGACCGAAACGGACATGGGCAAGGAATATCTTGCTCTGACCCTGGCCGTGCGGGTGGTGGACAGCCTTGACGAGGCCCTGGACTACATCCGCCGCTATGGTTCCAA
>CAZNBK010000154.1:0-6251 GCA_964571105.1 uncultured Desulfovibrionaceae bacterium | reverse complement strand
GAGAGTTTGAGAGGGGAAACTCAAGGGCATCATGCCCTTGGGGTTCCCCTCTCAAGTTATTTACCTAAAAAGCCACGGCACCGGCCACGGCAGTTGCGGGCGCGGGCAGGTCGGAGAACATCTGGCGGGCTTTGTTGAGGTCGTCTTCAAAGTCCACTTCGATGCAGCGGTAGCGGGAAACATCGAGACTGCGGAAATAAATCTGACGGGAGATGAGCATTTCCAGGGCTTTTTCAAAATAATCCTGGTCATCGCATTCACGCAGAGCCTGGATAAGCTTCGGCAGGTCGGCGCGGGAGACGCGGTTAATGCCCACGGCTTCGCCTTCGCCGTTTTGCACGGATTTGGATATTTCGATGATTTCGTTGTGTTCATTGGTGCGGTATTTGACTTCTTCGTCGCCGCATTCGTTTTTATCCACCATGACCACGTTGCCCTGAGCCGTAACGATCTGCTTGATGACTTCTTCGTCAAAGACCACGTCTCCGTTGGACCAGATCACGTCATCGTCCATGTTTTCCAGTGCATGGAGCAGGCTTTTGGAGGTATTGGTCAGATAATAAACGGGGTTGTAGCAGTAATGCACCTGGGGAAACTCTTCCATGATCAGTTCTTTTTTAAAGCCGACCACCACAAAAATTTCCTTGACTCCATACTGGCGTAGGATACGAATCTGACGACCGAGGATGCGTTCGCGCCCCGGAAGCATGGACAAGGATTTGGGAAACGGGTTGCCGAGGCGGCTGCCGATGCCGGCGGCTAAAATGACTGCGCGCATGGGTATTCTCCTTTTGGTCAAAAAATCAACATTGCTGGAAAACACTATGCACGGGCCATGCCAAAGGCGATGTTTGCCCGGAGGTTAATCGGACAATGCTTTTGCGGCGGGGGTTGGCTCTTTGACCCGGATTTGCTAAAAGCAGGCAGAGGGACCAGGAGGCATGCCTCCGCACCCCGAGCAGGAGATGGGGCAGACGCCTTAAATTTACAAAAACCGCCCTGAAACGCAGGGCTTGAAATATTTTTTGAGGTCGCATGAATTTCTCGGATCGTATACTCAAACTGAAACCTTCCGCCACCCTGGCCGTGAGCGCCAAGGCCGCAGAGTTAAAGGCCAAGGGCAAGGATATTCTGGCTCTTTCTTTGGGCGAACCGGACATGCCCGTGCCCGTTCATGTTTTGGACGCGGTGGTCAGCGCCTCGCGGCAGGGCTATGCAAAATATACCGCCGTGCCGGGCCTGCCCGAGGTGCGCGACGCGGTGGGCGTTTATTACGACCGGGTTTATTCCGTTGCCGCGCCCCGTGAATGCATCATCGTCAGCAACGGGGGCAAGCAGTCCATTTTCAATATCTGCCAGTGCCTGCTCAACCCCGGCGATGAAGTGCTCATTCCCTGCCCTTACTGGCTGTCTTACCCGGACATCATCATGCTGGCGGGCGGAGTGGCGGTGCCGGTGCCTGCTTCGCCGGAGCAGGGCTTCAAAATCTCGGTCAAGGACCTGGAGCGCTGCCTGACGCCGAAAACCAAAATGCTGCTGCTCAATTCGCCGTCCAACCCCACCGGGGCCTGTTACACACAGCGCGAAATCAACAAGCTGGCCCGCTGGGCGGTGGAGCGCGGCCTGTTTGTGGTGACCGACGAGCTGTATGACCAGCTGTATTACAACGACAACGGCCCGGTGAGCCTGTCGCAACTGTGGAGTAAATATCCGGAGCAGATTGCCGTGGTCAACGGGCTGTCCAAAAGTTTTTCCATGCCCGGCTGGCGCGTGGGCTATACCCTGGCCCACCCCGACCTGGTCCAGCAGATGACCAAAATACAGGGCCAGACCACTTCAAACATTTGCTCGCTGGCCCAGGCCGCAGCCGTTGCCGCCCTGACCGGGCCGTATGAATCGGTCTTTGCCATGCGCCACATCTATAAGCAGCGGCGCGACGCGGCCATGAAAATTATTTCCCAGTGGCCGGCCATACCCGGTTACACGCCGGACGGCGCGTTTTATATCTTCCTGGATGTGTCGCGCCTGTATACCCCGGAAGTGCCAGATTCCACCACCATGTGCACGCATATTCTGGACACGGCTGAGGTGGCGCTGGTGCCGGGCGTGGCCTTTGGGGACGACAAATTTGTGCGCCTGTCCTATTCTATTGAGGAAGACCGGCTCATTGAAGCGCTGCACAAGCTGACGCCCATTCTTGGACAGCACCCGGCTTAAACGGCTTGCGCCGTAACGCTTCCGAAACGGGCTTTTCGGGGGTTAAAACCAGGAGAAAGCCATGCCTGATCACAGCCGCCTTATCTGGACCCATGCCTATAACGGTCGCCTGGCCGGTTTGCCCGCAGCTGCGGCCAACGGCAAAAGCGCGGCTGCGGTGGCTGCGCACCTTGAGGCCGAACTCGCAGCCAAGCGCCTGCCGGTGCTCTCTTTGGACTATGCGCCGGAAATGACCCTGGCCCTGCAAACCTTGCTGCCTTTTCTCAAAGGCTTCAAGCACATGCTCCTGCTCGGCATCGGCGGTTCAAGCCTGGGCGGGCGGGCCTTGCAGAAAATTTTTGCCCCCGAGCACGATTGGCCCGGTTACGACGGCCCCCGGCTGTGGGTGGCCGACAATGTGGACGCGCAGGCGCTGCCGGCCTGGCTGAAAAAACTGCCGCCCGCAGACACCCTGGCCGTGGTCATCAGCAAATCCGGCGGCACCATCGAAACCATGGCCCAGTATCTGCTGGTCAAGGAATGGCTGAAAGAAAGCCTGGGCGAAAAATGGACCGACCATGTGCTGCCGGTAACCGATCTGCATAACGGTTTTTTGCGCCACGAGGCCGCAGAGAATAAAATGCTGTCCCTGCCCGTGCCCGAACACCTGGGTGGGCGCTACTCCGTGCTTTCCGCCGTGGGGCTTGTACCGGCCGCCTTTTTGGGCATGGACTGGCAAGCCCTGCTTGACGGGGCCTCGGCTGTAACCCGCCCGCTGACAAAAGCCGTCAGCCTGGAAGATGCGCTGAAGGAACACCCGGCCTGGCGGCTGGCCCAATGGGCCTGCGCGCTCATGCAGGCCGATTACAGTCAGTTGATTTTTTTCTCGTATATCCCCTCATTTACGGCCATGGGAGCCTGGTTTGCCCAGCTCTGGGCCGAAAGCCTGGGCAAAAACGGCCAAGGCTCCATGCCGCTTCCGGCTGTGGGGGCCACAGACCAGCACTCGTTGCAGCAGATGTTCCTGGACGGCCCCAGAGACAAAGGCTGTATTTTTGTAGATTGCCCGTCGCTTCCGACCGGGCCTGCCTTTCCGCCCCATCTGCCGGAAAAATGGGCTTTTCTCAGCGGGCATGCTTTCGGCGATCTGCTGGTTTCGGAAAGCCTGGGCACGCGCATGGCCCTGACCACAGCGGCAAAAATGCCCTTGCTCGGCCTGCAACTGGGCCAGGTGACCGAGGCAGAGGTCGGTCGGGTTATGGCCCTGCTGGAACTGGCCACCATATTCACCGGCCTGCTCATGGGCATTGACCCCCTTGACCAACCTGCCGTGGAACTGGGCAAACGCCTGGCCAACGCGCACCTCGGCGCGGCTGGCCTTGCTGAGGAAAAAGCGCTGCTGGCCGATTTTTTGAACCTTGCCGATGCAACACAGGATTTTTAAATTTGCCGAATAACAGTACCCCCAAAAGCACAGACTCCCTGGGCGTTGCCCGCCTTCTTTCCTGGATCACCCTGGTCTTGATTCTGCTGTCCAGCCTGTTCATGTCTGTGATCATCAGTAATTCGGCGCGGGATATCCTGCTGGAAAAACAGAAAGATTACGCCCTGCTCATGGCCGAAAACCTGAACCATCAGGTGTACACCCGCTACGCCCTGCCCCTGGTAGTCGGCGGGCGGGGGCTGTCCCTGTTTGACCAGACCACCCGTTTTGAGCCTTTAAACGAAATCATTCCGCCCCTGCTGCACGGCATGCGGGTTTATGATCTGCGCATTTACGCCTACGACTCGGGCGTAACCTATGCCCTGAATTCTGAGCTGTTGGGCCGCAAAAATCTGGCCTCGCCACAGGTGGACGACGTTCGGGTTACCGACGTGCCCCAGTACACCATTGAATCGGAAATCGCTTTCTGGAAAGCACTGTTTCTGCCCAACCTGCCCACAGGCAGCTTCACCTTGCGCACCACCTATCCGTTGCGCCTGGAAACCCGGCTGCTTTCTTTTGAAGATCAGGGGCCTACCCTGGATGTGCTTGAATTCTCTCAGGATATAACGGAAGATTATCGATTGGTTATCGGTTTCCAACGGGTAATCATCGCCACCACGTTTATTTCGTCCATGCTTTTGTTCGGCGTGCTCTGGCTGTTTATCCGCCGGGCCGACCGCATCCTGTTCGAGCGCTTGCAGCAGACCCAGCGCCTCGAGCGCAAGCTGCACCAGCATGAAAAACTGGCCGGCATGGGCCGGGTAATTTCCAGTATTGCCCATGAGCTGCGCAACCCCCTGGGCATTATCCGCTCCAGCTCCGAACTGCTCCTGCGCAAAACAGAGGACGGCAACCCCAGCAAGGGATTGATCTCGGCCATTTTTGACGAATCCTGCCGCCTGTCGCAGACCATTACCGACTTTCTGGATTACGCCCGCCCCAAAACCCCGCGCCGCGACCCGGTGGACGTAAGTGAGCTGCTGAACCAGGCGCTGACCTTTCTCTCGCCGTCATTCAACGCGCAGGACGTTGCCGTGCAACGCAATGATTCCGGCCCGGCTGTGGTCTGCGGCGACAAAGACCTGCTCTACCGCGCCCTATATAATGTTCTGGTCAACGCCGCCCAGGCTGCCGGGCAAGCCGCCACTATTTCCGTGGACATCACGCTCAAATCCGGTAACATCGTTATCACCGTCATTGACAGCGGCCCCGGTTTTGACCTCAGCCAGCAGGACAAATACCTGGATCCCTTCTTCACCACCAAGGACGGCGGCACGGGCCTGGGCCTGCCCATTGTGCAAAGCATCATCACCAGCCACGGCGGCAGCATTGAAATCGGCAACGACTCCACTGGACCTGGCGGCGCCAGAGTAACCATGACCCTGCCCATCAAAGCGCCGGACTGCGAATAAACAACGGTAAAACAACATGGACGAACAAATTCATATTCTGGTTGTTGACGACGAAAAAAACTATCTTCTGGTTCTCGACGCCCTGCTCAGCGAGGCCGGTTACAAGGTCACCACCCTTAACGACCCGGAAACCGTGCTGCCCTTTCTGGAAGAATCCGAAGTGGACGTGATCATCACCGATCTGAAAATGCCCAAGCTCACCGGGCAGGAAATTCTTGAATATGTGCGCAAGAATTATCCGCACATTCCGGTGCTGATCATGACCGCGTTCGGCTCCATTGAGGGCGCGGTAGAAGCCATGCGCTGCGGAGCCTTCCACTATATTACCAAGCCTTTTTCCAACGATGAACTGCTCCTCTCTGTCCAGAACGCGGCGCTTTTGTCCAAGGCGCACCGCGATTATCTGATCCTCCAGCAGAGCATGGGCATCCGCTACGGCAAAGACCAGATTATCGGCAACAGCAAAGGCACCCGCGAGGTGCTCGATGTCATCACCAGGGCCGCGCCCAGCAAAAGCACCGTGCTCATCACCGGGGAATCCGGCACTGGCAAAGAGCTGGTGGCCAGAGCCATCCACTTTGCCTCGCCCCGGGCCAAAGAGCCGTTTATCACCGTAAACTGCATGGCCCTCAACCCCGGCGTGCTGGAAAGCGAACTTTTCGGCCACGAAAAAGGCTCGTTTACCGGCGCAGTGGCCATGCGCCGCGGTCGTTTTGAAATGGCCCACCACGGCACCCTGTTTTTAGACGAAGTGGGCGAACTTTCACCCGATCTCCAGGTTAAACTGCTGCGCGTGCTGCAAGAGCGCAAATTTGAACGCGTGGGCGGCAACCAGGAAATTGAAGTGGATATCCGGGTGGTTACGGCCACCAACAAGGACCTCCTCAAGGAAGTGGAGGCCGGACGCTTCCGCGAAGACCTCTACTACCGGCTCAATGTCGTGCACATCGAACTGCCTCCCCTGCGCGAACGCCGCGAAGACATCCCCTTGCTGGTCACCCACTTTGCGGCCAAATACGCGGAAAACAACGGCACCGAACCCAAAAACTTCGGTCCGGAAGCCATGGACTACCTCACGGCCTTTGAATGGCCGGGCAACGTGCGCCAGCTGGAAAACGTGGTTGAACGCTGCATGGTCCTGGCCTCGGGCAATGTGG
>CAZNBK010000153.1:0-6274 GCA_964571105.1 uncultured Desulfovibrionaceae bacterium | reverse complement strand
GTCGTTGCCGGACACGTTTTCCAGGTCGTCTAGGCTGCCCAGCTCGGCGTACCAGCGGTCGATAACTTCCTGGGCAAAGTAGTCGGTCAGGTACGGAAGCTGGCCGCTGGCGTCCTGGAAGATGGGTTGGGTCAGCGCATTGGGCGACAGCCCGGCCTCCGGGTCCTGCAGCTTGGTTACGGTGAGATAATATTCATTGTTGAGGGTGGAGACTTCCACCTTGGCCCGCTCGTTATCAATGGGCTTGAGGTTGGGCAAATCTTGGGCTGTGGCCGAGTGATCGTTAAGAGCCATTAAGTGCATCTCGGCGGTGGGCGTGTTCAGGGCCAGGCGGTCGATGCCGGACACGGCCAGGGTGGTGGGGGCGTCGGCCTTGATCTCTGAGGCAAAAAGCGCGCTTATGCCGGTCCCGGCTGCGTTCAGGGTGGGCATGTAGGTGCCGCCGCTGAAGTTCATGGTTCCGGTGGTGTGGACGGCGTCGCCCAGATGCAGCGTGGCGTCTTGCAGGAGGTGGAAAACGCCGTCTTTGAGGTTGAAGGTGGTGGCGCTAAGGAGATCACCCCCGCCCAGGGCCCAGGTGCCGGCCCCGGTCTTGTCGATGGTCAGGTTTATGTTGTCGAGGGTGACAGCGTTGGGGGTAGTCAGGTCGTGCCTTTGCGAGTTAATGGAGTCAAACATGAGCACGTAGGCCCCGGCTTCGGGCGCGATCAGGGCGTATTGGCTGCGTTCGCTGCCCGAGGTGAGGCTATTCCCGAAAAAGATGCTGTTGGGGATACTGCCGTTAAAGCCGTTAACGTTATCCTTAAAAACCACGGCATTGCCGCTCGCCGGGGCAAGGATGAAGGCCGCACCCGAAGTGGGGGTGGAATTGTTGGCGTGCACGTAAACGGCCCCGCCCCGACCGGAGGTGCTGTCGAGGTTGTTGTTGCTGATGGCTTTATTGCCCTCGAACAGGGCCGAGGCGGTCAGGTTGAAGCTGTCTACGATGAAAATGGCGCCGCCCAGGCCGGAGCGGGAAGCGTCGCCGCCGCCAGAGGCGCCGCCCTGCGCGATGTTGTTGCGGAAGAGGTATTCGCCGGAGGTCATGGTAAGGAAGCGGGCGTGAATGGCCCCGCCATGGCCGGAGATACGGGAGTCGGCGCCGGCGGTAGCGGTGTTGGAGTCAAAGGTGTAGCGGCCATCCGCAAAGATCAGGACTTCAGTGTAAATGGCGCCGCCCAAGGCAGAGCCGCTGTAGCCGGTACCGGCCCGGGCGGTATTGGACTCAAAGGTATAGTCGCCATCCGTAAAGGTCAGATGTATGGAGTAAATGGCGCCGCCCTGGCTGCGGTTGGAGGTGCCGGTTGAAGCCTCGGCCGTGTTGTTTTTAAAGGCCAGGCTGCCGGGGCCGCCGGATTGGCGGTCGGCGGACAAGACCGTACGAGGGCTAAGCCGCAGCGCGCCGCCAAAAGCGTCTCCCGTTGTTGCCTTGAATCCGGTAATGACCAGGTCGGACAAGGTCAGAGTAATAGTGTCGACCGGAGAGCCCTTAATTATCATAAAAGCGCCGTCATCAAGGGGGAGCACGCTGCTGCCGTCAATTGTCCGCATAGCGCCAGTGTCGCTCATGACGGCCAGGCTGAAGCCGTCGGAAATAGTGAAGTTAAAGAGCCGGTCCGTGAGCGTGGCGTCGTCAAAGTAAAGGGTGATGCTGCTGCTGTTTGCGGTGAGGTCGGAGCGCAAGGCATTCAGGTTGGTATATTGAGCCGGAGGGTTATTCGTGCCGTCGACAAAATAAGTTGCGGCGGATGCCGGGGCGGCTGAAAGCACAAGCAGCAGCAGACCCGCAGCCAGGGCGGTCGGGCGGGAAACGACAAAGGCAACGAGCTTGCGGAACATAAGAACTCCTTCCTGGGTTGTGCGCCCGCGCAATGCAGCGGGCGAATTTTGTCTGATTGCCGCCTGAAACAGGGCGGCTGGGCAAAAGCAAAACATGTTTTTTGAAAAAAAAACAACCAGTGACTTGCCGCGCTTCCTTCCAGAGCTGCCCCGCCGTGCACCTTCCTGCTGTCATCCTGAGGCGAAGCCGAAGGATCCATCTTTCTGCCTCTGTGTCTCCCTGCGCCTCATTCCCTGGGCAGCCCACGGCCCAGGTTGACAGAACCGCTGGAAAAGCGGAAAAGAAAAGGTCGGTCCGGTTCATGGGCCTAGAAAATACTTAATTCACTGCCGCGCGCGGCATGGAGCATATATTGACCAGCAAACACCAACAAAGGGGGCGCTGATGGCCCCCAGATACGGCATACAATTTTACCCTTGCGGGCAGATTTATTATTTCACTTCGCCGGATACGCCCCTGACCCTGGGCACGCCCGTGGTGGTGGATACCGGCCACGGCGAAAACCTGGGCGCGGTGATCAAAATTGTGGGCGGGGAGCCGCACCTGCGCAAGGGGCACGGTCAGGACCCGGAAATTACGGCAGAAGCGCCGCAAACGGTTGCGGCTGACGGCCCGGAAGCGGATGTGTCCGGGGGTGCGGACATGCCGCAAGAGACCGGAGCGCCTGAGGTTGTGGCCATGCAGGACCTGCCTGTCTACCTGGCCGAGCCGGTGGATGACCGTGCGGCGGACGTTGTTGCCGCGAGCGGGAGCAGCGGGAGTGCCGGGCACGGCAATGCGGGCGCGGGTAGCGAAGACTCCGGCAATCTTGCCGATGACAACAGCGACGCCAATGGCGAAAGTGACGGACCTGAGCTTAGTGAAGTGCTCAGCCAGGCCCTGGACCCGGATTCGCCCAATTTACAGCCCATTAAGCGGGTGGCCGGGCCGCGCGACATTGAGCGCGCCGAGCAGAATTTGGCTTACGCAGACAAGGCGCGCAAGTATTGCATGGAATCTGCCGGGCAGCACCGGTTGGACATGAAGCTGGTGCATACCGATGTCAGCCTGGATGGCGGCAAACTGATTTTCTTTTTTACTGCGCCGGGGCGCATTGATTTTCGCGAGCTGGTCAAAGTGCTGGCCCGTAACTTTCACGCCCGCATCGAGTTGCGCCAGATCGGCGTGCGCCACGAAACCCAACTGGTGGGGGCCATCGGCAACTGCGGCATGGTCTGCTGCTGCCGCCGCTATATGCGTAAATTTGCGCCCGTGACCATTAAAATGGCCAAAGAGCAGGGCCTGTTCCTAAATCCGGTAAAAATATCCGGCACTTGTGGCCGGTTACTGTGCTGTCTGGCTTTTGAACAGCACAATTATGAAGAATTTCACGGGCGCTGCCCCAAATTGGGCAAGAAATACGAAACCGATCAAGGGGTTTTCAAGGTGCTGCGCGCCAGCCTGTTCCGCAACAGCCTGAGCCTGCTTCCGGAAGTCGGCGATGAAATGGAAGTTACCCTGGAAGAGTGGCAGGCCATGAACCCGGTGCGCTTTGACGCCAGCCGCAGGCAAAAGGCCGAAAAAGAAGCCCGCTTGGCGGCCAAGGCCTCCGAGGGCTCTGAAGGCGAGGCGGCTTGCGGAGAAACTTCGGCAGAGAGCGCAGAAGCCGGATCAAAAAAACAGGGCCCCGTTCCAGAAGCCCGCGCCGGGGAAAAGCCGGAAAGACGTGAAGAAAGCGGTGAGCGGCGCGGTCGGGCCAGGCGCGGCGGTAGGGATAACCGCCGTGATGAGCATGAGCCGCGGGAATCCCGCGCCCCCCAGGGCGATCGGGATGCACGGCCAGAACCGGCGAACAACCTGGAAGTACGCCCGCTGCAGGAGCAGCCCGCGAATATGTTTGCGACTGCGGACCCCGCTGCGGCGAATAATGAACCGCCTGCCCAAAAGGACCAGGGCGCGCCCAAGTTCAACTCCGGACTGTCGCGTTTTCTGGCTGCGGCCTCCGGCGGTGAAGAAGATTAGGCTGTAGAAGATTAGAGTGTAAGGGAAAATTAAAAAACTAATAAATAGAGCTTGACTTCAAGGGTCTGAAACTGTATTTAGTCTCTCGCGCTCAGCAAGAGCGTATATTCCTCGGTAGCTCAATCGGCAGAGTGGGTGACTGTTAATCACTAGGTTCGGGGTTCAAGTCCCTGCCGAGGAGCCAAATTTCAAAACCGTACTTCGAGACGGTTCTTCTTTAAGGGAAAGCCCTGGGCATGCACTGCCCGGGGCTTTCGTCTTTTCTGCAAGCATCTCCGCCATGTTGCGCCTGCTGCCTCTCCTTCAACAGGATTCTCCATCCAAAACCGCTGCGCCCGAGATACAATCGCAACCTTCGATGATCGATTCCGAAATCCCCGCTTTCTCCCCCCTGATTCTCCGATTCTCCGTTTAGCCCGGCGATTAGTTTAACAACCCCGCCGCCATTGTAACCCAAGCCGACGTTTTCCACGCCCAGCCGGTATGTATGGGGTGAAGGCCGGAACTACTCCGGCCGGAACCATCAGACAGCGCCAGCGGCCGGAAGCCGGAGCACGTTGTGGATGTCGTCCGTATCACCCTGCTCAGGGTGATCAGCGATCCCAACGCGCCCCCGGGCCGTTCGCGCATTCGGTCGACATCCACTATCCCCCGCCGCAGGCCAAGGAGAATCGGATGTCGGACGCAACCTCCCGTACCCTTCCCGCCGAGGAAGCCATCTCAGAGATCGCGACATTGCTTGCCAGAGGCTATCAACGCCTCCTGCGTGAGGAAGCTTCTCAACTCATTAAATTGAATGACGAATCTTCCGCAGATGGGCTTGCTATTCAGCCGGAACAGAGCGTTCATGCTCCTGGCGGACAGAGGCACGCCCCTCCCTCCGCCGCAGGAGAATCCAAGCAAGGAGAGGACACATGAACCCAGAGACGTACAAGGAGGTCCAAAGCCTCGAGCGAATGACCGTGGGCGAGTTGAAGGAGAAGTACCTCGATGTCTTCGGCGAGGAGACCCGCTCCAACAACAAGCCTTTCCTGAAAAAGCGCATCGCCTGGCGCATTCAGGCTCTTGCCGGGGGTGACCTGTCGGAGCGAGCTCGCAAGCGGGCCAAGGAGCTGGCCCGGGACGCCGACCTCAGAATGCGCGCCCCACGCGATCCTGTGAAGCCCGGCTCGGCCGAGGCCCGAGCGCGATCGGTCAAAAGCCGCTTGTCTTCAGCCCATGATCCCAGAGTGCCCCTCCCCGGCGTGCTCCTTCACCGAGAATACAAAGGGCGGGACATCGTGGTCCGGGTGCTGGACGAGGGTTTCGAGTTCGAGGATCGCCGATACAAGTCGCTCACGGCCATTGCCCGCGAAGTGACCGGCGGCAAATGGAACGGCTTCGTCTTTTTCGGTCTGAACAAGGCCTCCACGCAGAAAAACAAGGGGCGCAAATGACCACTTCCGCCAAAACAGATTCAGGTGCAATCCGCTGCGCCATTTATACTCGCAAGTCCACCGACGAGGGGCTGGAGCAGGAGTTCAACACCCTGGACGCCCAGCGGGAGTCGGCCGAGGCTTACATCGCCAGCCAGCGCCACGAGGGCTGGACATGCCTGCCGGATCGATACGATGACGGCGGCTTCTCCGGCGGCAACCTGGAGCGCCCCGCGCTCAAGCGACTCATGGCGGACATCGAGGCCGGCGGCATTGATTGCGTCGTGGTCTACAAAGTGGACCGTCTCAGCCGCTCCCTGCTCGACTTCTCGCGCCTCATGGAGATATTCGATCGCCACGGCGTGAGCTTCGTCTCGGTCACACAGCAATTCAACACCACCCACTCCATGGGCCGGCTGACCCTGAACATCCTGCTCTCCTTCGCCCAGTTCGAACGCGAGATCATCGCCGAGCGTACCAAGGACAAGATGTGGGCCGCGCGCAGAAAAGGCAAATGGGTCGGCGGCATGCCGGTCCTGGGCTACGACGTGGCCGAGGGCGGCGGCCGCCTGGAAGTCAACCCCGGGGAGGCCGCACGAGTCAGGGCGATTTTCCAGCTCTACCTGGAACTGGAGTCGCTTCTCCCCTCGGCGCAGGAGCTTGAGCGCCGAGGCTGGAACAACAAGCGTTGGGTCACGCGCAAGGGCAAGGAGCGCGGCGGGAAGCCGTTCAACAAGAGCACGCTCTTCCGACTGCTGACCAATCCCATCTACACGGGCAAGGTGGTGTTCCAGGGGACCACCTACGAAGGCGAGCATGAAGCCATTGTGGACATGGAGACCTGGAAGAAGGTCCAGGCAATTCTGCGGCGCAACCGCCTCAACGGCGGCACCCTCGTCCGAAACAAGTACGGCGCGCTGCTCAAGGGGCTGATCTTCTGCACGCCCTGCGGCACGGGGATGACGCACTCCTGCGCCAA
>CAZNBK010000152.1:0-6307 GCA_964571105.1 uncultured Desulfovibrionaceae bacterium | reverse complement strand
GTTTTTCCGTTCCCCCAGGCGCTCGTCGGCCAGGTCCAGAATTTTGTTGAGCAGGGTATCGGCATCCACAAAGGGCAGCTCTGTGTTTTCGGCCACGCCGTAGACAAAGGATATGGTTTCAGCCCTGGGCAGCAAAGATTCCCGGCTCAACTGGAGCAAGGCCCGGCTCAGGCTCTCTTCGGCATGTTCTTTGGTGCATTTGGGGAAGACCACCAGGAATTCGTCGCCGCCCAGACGACCGAGAATGTCATCTTTACGGATGCAGGACCGGATGGCCTCCACCACTGTGCAGAGCAGCAGGTCGCCCACCTCCAGACCGAAGCTGATGTTGGTGGCTTTGACTCGGGCAACGTCCACAAGGGCGATGGTCAGGTCGTAACCGCCTTCCTCGGCGTTTTTGAGCATCTCCAGGGTGGTTTTCATGGTTGTGGCCCGGTTGAGCGTGTCCGTGAGCGGATCCAGGGTGGAAAAGTTCTGCAATTGTCTTTCGATGCGCTTGTGCTCGGTGACATCCAGAAAATACTCGATATTGGCTTTGCGTCCTTTTTCCCACCGGGTCACGGCGTTATAAATCATAAACGTACGCCCCCGGCGCTCGTCATAATACTCGTAGGTGGTGTGCTCCAGGCTTGGATTGTTTTTGAGATCGGACATTTTGCAATGCGGGCAGGGCATGCTGCGGCCATGAATCAATTCGTGGCATTTGAGTCCGTGAATGTCTCTGTCTTCTTTAAGCTCTTCGCGCAGAGAATTATTGATCCAGAGCACATCGTGTGTTTTCATGTCGGAAATCATGATGCTGAAGGCGCTGCTGTTCAGCACGTTGGTGAGCATGCGTTTTTTTTCGTCCACCTCCACTTTCAATTTTTCCCGGTGGACGTTGTCGGCCATGATGATACACAAATTCCAGAGCACGATAATTTCCTCAGGCGTCCACTCTCGGCGGTGGTTGTCGTCAAAGCCGACGACTCCGACCAGTTTGCTGTCGCGCCACATGGGCAACACGACAATGGAGACAGTGTCCGGTGCTTTGATCACATCATATATCTCGACCGGCAAGGTGGTTACATCCGAAGTTACAATCATGCCGTCGCGCCGGAACGTATGCAGAAGGGCCTGTAGCCCCTCATCAATATCGTAATGCGCCAAGCTGTCCCGTTGCGGAGAAATGCCGGGGGCGCACCACTCGTGGGTGTGCCGGAATGCGTGGTGGTTGGTTTTAATAAAAGAAAAAGCCCGACCGGTACTGAAGTGTTTGCCCACAACCTCCAGCACCTGCTCAAAGGCTGAGTCAAGGTCCAGGCTGGACATGAGCAGCTGAATAGACTGGTTGAGGAGTTTAAACAGATTGGGGGTAACAATATAAGCCTTTTGGCTGTTGAGCCATTGGTTTATGTTGACCGGCGTGGACTTGAGGGCGTGGATGGCCTCGTGAACCTGGTGGAAGGCCTGGAGCTTGGTGCGCAAGTCGTCCTTGCACATGGGTTTGGCAAAAAAATAGCCCTGAATGTAGTCGGCGCCGTTTTTCTTGATCAATTCCAATTGCTCGGCGGTTTCAACGCCTTCGGCAATTAGTTTCATGAAGTTGGCATGCGCGATTTCAGCCATGAAAAAGAAAAAGTATTGCATATGGTTGTCGTTTTCGATGCCGGAAACAAATTCGCGTTCTGTCTTCAGGAAATTAACCGGAAGGTTTTTAAGACTGTTAAACGACGAATAACCGGTGCCGAAATCGTCAAGGGCAATGGTAATGCCGCGGGAACGCAGCTTTTCAATGGCCGACACGGTGAAGCTGGAAAAGGTCATCTGGGCGCTTTCCGTAATTTCAAGATTGAGCTTTTCGCCCGGATAATCATAGCGCTCAAGCAATGCGGTGACGTTGTCGGCAAAAGCGTCATCCATAAGTTGCAAAGGCGACAGGTTTACGGAAAGGAAAAAACCGTCAATATCATCTAGAGCCAGTTCCTTGGCGGTGGTGATGGCCTGTTCCAGTATCCACAGCCCCAGAGGGTTGATTAGACCTTGCTCTTCAACTTCCGGAATAAATATGTCGGGTCTGACCGGCCCCCGCTGCTTGCTGGTCCAGCGGCACAGCGCTTCCAATCCTCGCCATTTGCCCGAAACCAGATCTACAATGGGCTGGAAAAACACCGCAAAGCCGCTCATCCCGTCGATGATGCTGTTTTTAATATCCTGCTCGAGCAGCAACTGGTCTTTAAGTTTCCGGTCGCTTTCCTTGTCGTAAATGAACAGACGTTTCTTTTCACGGGCAAAATCAAGGGAACAGTTTATCAGATTGATGATGTCCTCATCAAAAAGTTCGTCGCGGGAGAGGTGGAGTATGGAGACGTGGGCGCTGCCCAGGTATGAGCTTTCCCTGTCGTCGCTGCTGATGGTCCAGGGATAATTGAAGCGGTTAATGATTTTATTCGCGCAACTTTTGATGTGCGTTTCTGATTCGTCGTAGAAGGACAGGCAGTACTTATAACCGCTGATTTTGTATAGTATTGCCCTGCCGAAGCGTTGCTCGAGGTACCACTGGTGGACGGCTTCCTGCAAGTCCTGCCCCACATTGCTGCCGTAGATATCTACGAGATGGCGCATTTCAGAAATATCCACGGCAATTAATGATAGAACCGGAATGCGATCTTGGCCTGGAGGGGTATATTGCAGCACATCGCCTGCGGCCATGAGGCTGGCCGGATCGTCGGACAGATACGCATGGCGGTGCAAGGATTTGCGGCGTAGCGCCAGATCAATGTCGAACAAAAGGCGCTCGGCGTTGGGCAGGCCCGTGTCTCGGTCGTAATAGGCCAGGCGCTCCAGCTCCAGGCGCATGGTATGCTCCTGGCTTACATCCAACTGGGTAACCATCTGCGCCAGGCGATCGCCGTCCCAGAACATGGCCTGGTTGGTGCAGCGCAGCCATTTTTCATGTTTTTGATTGTAGTAAACCCAGGTGTGCGGGCCTGCCGGGCAGTTGTCGCCATTCAGCAGGTGCTCGCGCGGGCAATAGTCGCAAAAGCCGTTTGCGTTTTGATTATTCAATTCCCAGCACCGACGACCGATAACTTTGTCCATGGGCAAGCGGACCTGGGCGCAAAAAGCATTGTTGGCCATGAGGACCTCGCCGCTGTGGTAGTCGGTAATGTACACGGCAATGTCGTTGGAATTCACAAAATGGCGCAACATGACGTTGTCCGTTTTCATTTTTTCCACCAGGTTGTATAATTCCTGCCGGTTTTCTTTTAATTTTTGATAATCGCTGCCCAGCTGCAGAACCGTATCCAGTACGGTTTGCAGGAAAGCAAAGATATTTTGCAGCTGTTCGCAGTGAATTTGGGGCAGGCTGGACAAATTGGCGCGGGCCTCATCGGTGGAAACCCCCATAAAACCAGCTGCAGCGGAAATTTGCTCCGCGCTGGGTTCTGTGCTGCGTATCTGGGCGATGATCCAGCAGCCCTGCAGTCTGGCATCGATAAAAATGGGCACTGCGGCCGTGCTCAGGCCTGTATGCGGGCAAGTTGACATGGCAGGGGCCCTGGTGCGGCGGCATTGCTCCAGCAAGGCGCAAACCGCTTCACGGCTGTGGGCATCGACCTGCAACAGTGGCGGAAGCGCGGCGCAAAAGCCGACCCCTTTGCTGAGGGAGGTGATTCTTTCTCCTTCAGCATCCACAAGCAGCATGGTCAGGCCGTTTTGTCCGGCAAATGAATCCTGTAATTTTTGGAGATGATTAAGCCCTAGAACATCAATAAGTTTCCATGCGTGTGCAGTCATCCAGTGCTCCTTTAGGATGACAAACAAACATGCTCCCCCGGCATATCTGTTTGGCTTTTTGCGGTAAGATTATGCTGTTGCCGCAAAATACCCGGCGCCTTAATCTGCGTATCCTCCAGTTCTGCAAAACCATTGGGGAAACGGTTTCCTCAGAGTTTTGGCTTGTAAATAACCCTCCGACCGTGCGGAATATGTGCTGTATCTGCACAGCTCAGTGGGTGCGTGCGCTCAATATATTTATATCGGACTTCCCCAAAAAATCTTTATTCGAGCAAGCGATGGGAATTAGGCTGGCAGATATATGATCTCGCGGCAATAGCCTTATATCCGGCGTATAGTTGGGGTTTATTCGGAAATTTTACAAAAAAGTAAGTTATAAATATTTTTGAAATTATAAAAGTCGGCACCGGAGCAGGTAGCGGTGCGCGGCCAGAGCGGCCCAGAGCTTGAGTATTGCGCCGGGCATGAACGGCAGTATGGTTACAGCTGCCGTTGCGCCAAAACTTGTGCCCATGAGCTGCATGAAGCGCAGGGTTCCGGCCAGGTAATACAAGCTGGCCCCCAGACAGCAGAGGGCAATGGCCGCAGGCAGAGACTGGCGAGCTTTTCTTCCGGCAAAGCCGTAAAACCAGGCGGCCAGAGGAAAGCCGACCAGAAAACCGCCGGTGGGGCCCAAAAAAATGGCCGGTCCGCCTTTGCCGCCGGAAAAGACCGGCAGGCCGAGGGCCCCGGCAGCCAGAAACAGGAGCGCCGCAAGAGCGCCATCCTTTGGGCCTAGACAGAGTCCGGCCAGTAACAAAAATAGGGTTTGCAAGGTGATGGGCACTGGTCCTACGGGAATACTGATCCACGAACCCACGGCCATAAGAGCCGCAAACAGGGCAATGCGCGTTATCCGGCGCATGGCCGTCACCTTTTCATATGACATCTGAATCCTTGTCTTGTCCGGCCCACAGTCCGACCGTCTCCCTGGTGCTTATTTTACGAATAAACACTACAAAACCCAAGACGCTTTTGCAAAAGGCAGGCGCTGCGTACCCGCGCGGCGGGGCTGCTTCGCTACACCAGAGCATTTTTCTAAGATACAATTTCAAGGTTAAAATGCTCTGGCCGGGTGCTTGCGCTAAACGTCCGGGCAGGATAAAGCCTTGTAGGTGAACGGTCAACCAGATCCCGCCCTCCGGCGGGATAAAAACCATGCGCACGGCCAAGAGACCAACAGTGATCCCGGCCCGTCTGTCCCCGCCAGCTCGGCAGCTGCCATATGCTTAAGCCTGTTTGGCCGGGAGTGGCGTCTTGAGCGCCCGGCCACCCTGGAAGAATTGTGGGATGCCGCTACCCCGGAAACCTTCGGCGAAGACGAGCGCATGCCGTATTGGGCGGAAATCTGGCCGTCCAGCCTGGTCCTGGTCCGCTGGCTGGAGCAGAACCGTCAGGATATCTCCGGGCGGAACTGCCTGGATCTGGGCTGCGGACTGGGGCTAACTGCTGTTATTGGCGCTTTCTGCGGCGGCAAGGTGCTGGCCTTTGACTATGAGCCGGAAGCGGCCAGGTCTGCCAGGCACAATGCCGTGTTGAACCAGGTGGACGGAGCCTTTCCCCTGGTTATGGATTGGCGGGTTCCGGCTATAAAGCCTCATTCCTTCAGCCGGGCCTGGGCGGGGGATATAATGTATGAACAGCGTTTCGCCCGCCCGGTGGCCGCCTTTTTGCACCACAGCCTGGCCCCTGGCGGGGTGATGTGGCTGGCCGAGCCAAGCCGAACCGTATATACGGAGTTTCTAGCGATTATGCGTGAGCTGGGTTGGCAAACTCGCAAAGTGCACCAGGAGCTGGCCGGTTTTGTGGATGAGCAAGGCCGTGATTTGCCTGGCCCCAGAAGCACCGTGCAAATCTGGGAAATTGCCCGGCCAAAGGAATAGCCCGTGAGCAACATCATTCGTTTTGGCGTTTCCCTGGAAGAAGATCTGCTTACTGCCTTTGACGCCTGGCGTGAGCGCAGACAAAGCCCCAGCCGCTCCGAGGCCATCCGCGACCTGATCCGGGCCGCCCTGGTGGCGGAAGCGACCGGTCAGGACGAAGCTGCTGCCGTGGCTACCCTGAGCCTGGTTTACAACCACCATGCCAGTGACCTCTCGCAGCGGCTCACCGAGTTGCAGCACGAAGTGCATGACTTGATCATCACCACCCTGCACATTCACCTTGACCACGATAATTGCCTGGAAGTGCTGGTACTTAAAGGCAAAGCCCATGAAATTCGCACCCTGGCCGAGCGTATCCTGGCGGTTAAGGGCGTTAAGCACGGCCAGTTGGCCCTGTCTTCCACAGGAGAACTGGTTTAGGATGAAAATGTGGGTGAGGAAGCGCTTTCCCCTCCCGGCCCCACCCCTTCCTTAACCTCAATAATAAGTACGACTGCCAGGGGCATTCGGTTTGAAGAAGAAGCGGTATGACTAAAAATATGCTTGATGTACAAAATGACCCGGCTCTGGTGCCCATGCGCATTGACCGGGTTGGTGTAAAGGAT
>CAZNBK010000151.1:0-6346 GCA_964571105.1 uncultured Desulfovibrionaceae bacterium | reverse complement strand
GCTGGGTGTGCCTCTGGAAATTGTTGATTTGCAGACGGATTTCAAGTGCTTGGTTATCGACGCCTTCACCCGTGCTTATACAGCCGGGCAAACGCCCAACCCCTGTGTAACCTGCAATCGTGAGATCAAGTTTGGTTTGCTCATGAGCGCGGCGGTCAAGCTGGGTGCGGAGCGTCTGGCCACCGGCCATTATGCCCGCCTGGCAAACTTTTCTGCTGGCGGTAACGATTATCTGACCTTTGCCCCGGCTGCGGACACAAGCAAGGATCAGGCTTATTTTTTGGGGTTGCTGCCGCCGGAGACCTTGCACCGCGTCTGTTTTCCCCTGGCGGATCAGGCCAAGGCCGATCTGCGCCGGGAAGTGGCCAAACGCGGGCTGGTGGTGCCCGAACCTGGCGAGAGCCGGGAAATATGTTTTATTCCTGACGATGATTACCGCGCTTTTTTGCGCGAACAGGGGCAGGGCGCGGACACGCCCGGCCCCATGCTGCTGCCCGATGGTCGGGAAGTGGGGCGGCATGCCGGTTTGTGGCAATATACCGAAGGCCAGCGCCGGGGCCTGGGGGTGGCGCACAGCGCCCCGCTGTATGTAATCGGCAAGGACCAGGCCCGCAACGCCCTGCTGCTTGGGGAAAAGCAGGATACATTTGTGCGCTGCTGGCGGGCAGAGCAACTGAATTTTTTTGTTCCGCCCGCTGTTTGGCCTGCTGAAGTGCTGGTGCGCACCCGTTACCGGCAGAGCATGCAGCCGGGCAAGGTGCAGATCAGGGCGCAGACGGCGGAAATCAGCTTTTCCAGCGAACATGAACGTCCTGCTCCTGGGCAACTGGTGGCCTTTTACACAGATAAAGGGTTGCTACTGGGCGCCGGTATCGGCGTGAAACCGGAAGATGTTTTTTAGGCGGACCGGGAGTAATGTTCCATGGGGTGATCACTTGCCCCAGGCCCGGTTAGACGCTATTTATGCAAAAAAGGATTGCCGAAATTGATCAGGGAAGAGTGCGGCATATTTGCCGTTGAAAACCATATCGAAGCTGCGCGGCTGGCGTATTTCGGCTTGTACGCGCTCCAGCATCGCGGGCAGGAAAGCGCCGGAATAGCCGCCTGGGACGGCACGGCCATGCGCGGCCATACGGGCATGGGCCTGGTTCAGGCCGTGTTTGATGAGGAAGACCTGGATGCACGTCTGAGCGGGCATTCCGCCATCGGCCATGTGCGCTATTCCACCGCGGGCAGCTCGCATTTGCGCAATGCCCAGCCGTTTCTCATCCACAATCAGGGGCGCTCCATTGCCGTGGCCCACAACGGCAACCTGGTCAATGCCAGCTCGTTGCGGCGTTCTTTAGAGGCGCAAGGGGCCATTTTCGAGACTGATTCCGACAGTGAAATTTTTCTGCATCTTTTAGTGCGTTATCTGCGCAACCTGCCTTTGGCCGAGGCAGTTATTGCCGCCTGTTCCGAGGTGCGCGGGGCGTATTGCCTACTTATTATGGTGGACGGCGTTCTGGTGGCGGTGCGCGACCCGCACGGCTTGCGTCCGCTGGCTTTGGGGCGGCTTGATTCTTCCTATATGCTGGCCTCGGAAACTTGCGCATTCGATCTTCTCGAAGCAGATTACGTCCGCTCGCTGGAGCCGGGCGAGGTGCTGATTTTTGAAAATAACGCCTGGCGTTCTTTGTCCCTTGCCGAAGTGCAGCAGCCCAAACAATGTGTTTTTGAGCTGGTTTATTTTGCCCGGCCCGATTCCCTGGTTTTTGACGAAACCGTATATATGTGCCGCAAGGCCATGGGGGCGAAACTGGCTGAGGAAGCTCCGGTGGATGCGGATTTTATTATTCCGTTCCCGGATTCCGGCGTTTACTGCGCCCTGGGGTATGCCCAGGCTTCGGGCCTGCCGTATGAACCGGTGCTTATCCGCAATCATTACGTGGGGCGCACCTTTATTCAACCCTCGCAGGGCCTGCGCGATTTTTCCGTGCGCATGAAGCTGAACCCGGTCAAGCAGGCCATCAAGGGCAAACGGATCATCATTGTGGACGATTCCATTGTGCGCGGCACCACCATGCAGGCCAGGGTGCGCAAACTGCGCGCATTGGGCGCGGCTGAGGTGCATTGCCGGATTTCCTGCCCCCCGGTGCGTCACCCCTGTTTTTATGGGGTGGATTTTGCCGATCCCCGCGAGTTGCTGGCGGCCAATAATTCTTTGGAAGACATCCGCAAGCTGCTTGACCTGGATACGCTGCATTTTTTGAGCATCGACGGCCTGCTCAGTTGCGTGCAGCATCCCGGCGCATACTGCCTGGCCTGTTATGACGGTAAATACTGCATTCCTCCCGAAGAAGGTACGACCTCCTGCTGCGGCATAACCCTGTAAACAACCCTGTAATAACGGGGGCAAGGTATGGCCCATCACCACAATAATTCCGCCTACGGTCGCCTGGCCGACCGCCTTAACCGCTTCCCCCAGGGCGCTCCGGCCACGCCGCTGCTGTTCGATATCCTGAAAATGCTCGTTTCCGAGCAGGAAGCCGGTCTTGTGGCCCAACTGCCCATAAAGCCGTTCAGCGCCGAGGCCGCAGCTAAAATTTGGAAGCGCTCTGTTGCGGACAGCCGCAAAATTCTGGATGAACTGTCCGGTCGGGCCATTCTCCTGGATATGGAGCAAAAAGGGGAGCAGGTTTACTGCCTGCCGCCGCCCATGGCCGGTTTTTTTGAATTCGCGTTTATGCGCGTGCGCAATGATATTGACCAGAAGGCTTTGGCAGAGCTGTTCTACCAGTATATCTTTGTGGAAGATGATTTTATGCGCGCGTTGTTTGCGCAGGGCGATACCGGCCTGGGGCGCGTTTTTGTGCAAGAGCCTGCCCTGGAAATGGGTAGTGCCGCTCCGGACGAGGCCGCCCGTCTGGAAGTGCTGGATTACGAGCGGGCCAGCCAGGTGATTGACTCGGCCAAAGTCATGGGCGTGAGCATGTGTTATTGCCGCCATAAAAAAGAGCATTTGGGCAAAAATTGCGCCGCGCCCATGGAGATTTGCATGACCTTCGGCAACCCGGCGGCCTCGCTGATCAAGCACGGCCATGCCCGGGCCGTAAGCAAAGACGAGGGCCAGGCGCTTCTTGAAGAGGCGTACGCAGCCAATTTGGTGCAGTTTGGCGAAAATGTCCGGCAAGGGGTATGCTTTATCTGCAACTGTTGCGGCTGTTGCTGTGAGGCGCTCAGTGCGGTCAAGCGGTTCGGCATTGTGCAGACCATTCATTCCGATTTTATTATTGAGCTGGATGCAGAGACTTGCCTGAGCTGCAATAAATGTGTCCGGCTCTGTCCGGTGGGGGCGCTGTACAAACAGGAAGCGCCGAAGAATGCGGACATTCCGGGCAAGAAAATGCCCCCTGGGCTGAAGAGCGATATTTGCCTGGGCTGCGGGGTGTGCGTGCGGGCTTGCCCGGCCCGCAGCCTGACCCTGAAACGCCGCCCCAATCGGACCATCACGCCGCTGAACACCGCGCACCGCCTGGTGCTCATGGCCGCTGAGCGCGGCACGCTCCAGGATCTGATTTTCGACAATCAGGTGCTTTTCAGCCACCGTCTGGCCGCTGCAGTGCTGGGGGCGGTGTTAAAACTGCCGCCCGTGGCCCGTTCCCTGGCACAGAAGCAGTTGAAATCTCGTTACGTGGAAAAGATGCTGGAAAAGCTGTAGTTCGCGTATTTAAATGTGGTTGCGCAGATATTCCGCCAGCACAACCGCTTCGTTATGTTCAGCGTCTCTGGCCCCATAGAGAAGGGTAACGGTATCTGCCGCGCCGACTGTTTGGCGCAGTTCAGCCAGCGGGCCGGGGTTTGCATCCAGTTCTTGACGGTATTTGTCCTGAAAGCCTTCCCACTTGGCCGGATCGTGGTTGAACCATTTGCGCAGCTCAGTACTGGGGGCGATGTCTTTAAGCCATAAATTGAGGTGCGCGTTCGCTTTGGATACGCCTCTGGGCCACAGCCGGTCCACCAACACGCGAAAACCGTCTTCCGGGGCGCTGGGTTCGTAAATGCGTTTGGGCATAAATCGCATATTGTCTTCTTCCGTGCAGTATGTTTTTATAAATATAAGGATCTCCATGAAAATTGCCAGGGAACAGGGCCAGCTAATAACCAAAATATTTCTTGATACGGTTTTTAACGCCGCCTGAAATCTGGCGGCCCGGGGAATATCCATCTATGCCTGTTGCCTTAAGCCCTATATTACTCTACGCTATTTAACGCTTTGTCAGGTTTTTATATTCACAGCTCGGGATTGCCGAAAAATGAAGCTAAGTGTTCTGGTAACATTTTATAACCAGCAGCGGTATGTGCGCCGGTGCCTTGACAGCGTTCTGCGCCAGCAGACGTCTTTTGATTATGAAGTGCTGGTGGGTGATGACGGGTCATCTGACGGCACTGTTGAAGCTGTACAGGCCTATGCTGCGGAGCATTCCGACAAAGTGAAGCTGTTTTGCATGCCCCGGGATGCAGAAACGGCGTACGACAGTGTGGTCAGAGCGTCAGCCAACCGTCTGAATCTTTTAGCGCAGGCAAAGGGTGATTTTTTTTGCGTCCTTGATGGTGACGACTATTACTTGGACGATCATTTTTTTGCACGCTCCGTTAATCTTCTGGAGTCAAAGCCAAAATGCTCCGGTTGTGGCGCGGCTTACGCCCGGGTGCGGGCGGGTGAGGTTGTTGAACGTAAATTTTATAGCGGTAAGGCGCAGCTCATTAGCCTGCCATACTATGTAACCAGAGCATATATCCACGCCGGGGCTTTTATTTTCCGAAAACCCGCTCCGGATGCTAAACTTGAGTATCTGCAACGAGTGGGGCTGTTTGATGATGTATTGATCACGTACTACATGCTGAACTTTGGGGATTTATACTATTTTCCGATTGTCTCCTATGCTTACCGAATGGAAGGCGAAGGAATATGTGCCGGTTTTTCCGCAATGGAAAAAAATCTTTGGGAGATGTGTCTTTATACTGCGGCCAAAAGTATACTTCCGCCTGGTTTGAGGCGTTACGCAGCCAGGAGCTTTCTGGGGCCAGCCCAAAGAATTTTCGCAAATAGATCGGGATTGTCAGAAAATCTTGGGGAGCATGCGGAAAATTTATGGCGATTGCGGGCAAGACGTCAAGGTGCGGTATTTGTAAGCATGGTTTTGGACTGGCGTAATCTTGGAGCCGAGCGCTCCGCGCGGTTGGAAAAGGCGTTTCGGCTGTTTGTGGTGAGAAGCAAAATTTATGGCCTGAAAGCCAAGCTCCAGCATATTTTTTCTTAGGTCACAAAAAGTGTTGTCTGGAGCATTTTAACCTTGGAATTATATATTGGACAAATGCTCTGGCGCCGCCAGCGGCGGAGCAGCCGTTAGGCTAACGCGACAGCGAGTGAGTCTTACGGATGAGGTCCGCAGGGCGTTCCGCCAGGACGTCAGACCTGCGATAAAGACAGCGTTCGGCACTCAAGTTTTATAACATTTCAAAGTTAAACTGCTCTAACGATATGAGATATTTTCTGTGTAAGGCAAAAAGCATTCAAAGCCGGTATCCCGAAGTTATGCCGTCTTTTGTTTATATCTGCGTTATTGCCAACTTCATGTGTCTGGCCTTTTATAAATCCAACGTCACTCCGCTGCTTATTCTGGCTGCTGTGGGCATAGCAAGCCTTTTTACCGGCAAAAAGCCGCGACCGAGTGTCCCCGGCCTGCTTTTTTTTCTGCTTGCGACCTACCTGATCCTTACGGATATTTTTTTGTTTCCGGAAACTTCAGGTTTCGTCATCTACCGGCGAATGCTCTATGCGTTCTTTGCGGGTTTGGGTGTTTACCAAATCTACCGCACAGACCGGGCGACGTTTCTATTACAGTATAATTTTTGTTTTCTGGTCATGCTGCTGGCCTATCTGCTTTATTGCGCGGTAATCGGCAATTTTTCGTCGATTTTTATGAAAGGACGCTTGGTGATGAGCTTCAATCATGCCAATGCACTGGCCATGACCTGCGCTGTGGCCGTTGTCAGCGCAGTGAGCTGTTTGCTCTTCCCGTCACAAGGGCAAAGCTGGGTGCGTCTATATTCTCCCTTGGCCGGGCTGGAAAAACTGATTCACAACCGTATTTTTTTGATCGTATCGGCAGTTGTCAGCAGTTTTACTCTGTATTTTACGTTGTCGCGCACGTCTTTTTATGCCTGCCTCATGGTGGTACTGGCTTTGATGATAGTGCGTTTTTACCAAAAACAGGGCCTGCGTGCAGCTATTGTCGGGGGTATTGTTTTTATTGCGGCACTGGCTGCTTTAATCGCAATTCTCGGTTCCATGGGCAATTCC
>CAZNBK010000150.1:0-6413 GCA_964571105.1 uncultured Desulfovibrionaceae bacterium | reverse complement strand
GGAGCAGTCTGGTAGCTCGTCGGGCTCATAACCCGAAGGTCGTTGGTTCAAATCCTTCCCCCGCAACCAGAAATACCAAGGGGTTGCCTCTAACGAGGCAACCCCTTTTTCATTTGGGCACATACGTGTCGCGAGTCGTATGGCCGTATGCACTTAGTAATTTTTGCTCTTCGCAGGGCTGCCCGCCAGACTTTGCCAAATCCGGAAACTACCGCCTTTCCTTTGTAATGCATAAGATGTTTAGCACCCAAGCAGCCCGAATGCTCAACCGCCCCCCAAATGGCTGCGGAACAACCGCGAGGCCGCGCCCAGAGTAATTACGCTCATCAGGGCAAGGAGCCAGAAAGTGCCGTAAATATCGCCTAGCGCCGCGCCTTCCAAATAAATACGCTGGGTAAATTCAACTCCGTAGCGCACTGGGTTAAGCAAAGTGGCTATTTGCAAGCCTTCGGGCATGGATTCAATGGGGGTTGCAAACCCCGAAAGCAGAATCATGGGCATAAGTAACGTAAACGAAAACAAAAGCGCCTGTTGCATGGTGGCTGTTAAGGCGGAAATGCATAAACCAATGCCGACAATGGTAAAATTGAACAAGAGCAAGCCCAGATACAGCACCGCATACGAACCGGCATAGGGTATTTTGAACCAGTATAGACCGATGAGCAGCACAATGCTTGCCTGGGCCAGGCCGATCATTACCGGCGGCAGGGCCTTACCGAACATAATCGCCAGCGGCCCATACGGAGTGACCAGAAGCTGGTCGAACGTACCTTGCTCTTTCTCGCGGGCCACGGACTGCCCGGACAAAATCAACACCTGCACCACGGACAGCACGGCCAGCATGCCGGAAATAATATTCCAGCGTGTTTCCAGATTGGGGTTGTGCCAGGCCCGGGACGAAACCCTGATTTCCGGCGCCTGAACGCCCCGCTCGCGCAGCCTGTTCGCATTAAAAGTCTCAATAATCCGGTTGGCATAGCTGGAAGCGATACCAGCCACGTTGCTGTTGCGGCCATCCACAATAATCTGCACGGGCACGCTCTGCCCGGCGTTAAGCCTGCGCTCGAACTGCGGCCCGATGTGCACCACCAGCAGCGCCTCCCGGTTATCCAATGTGGGGGCTATCTGAGCGGAATTGTCCAGCCGGGCGACGCGCTGAAAAATGCCCGAGCCGTCAAAATCAGCCGCCAATTCCTGCGATGAAAAAGTGCGGTCCTCGTCCAAAAGCACATAATCCACGCGGTTGAGATCATAGGTGGCCACATAACCGAACAACAGACACTGCACGATAACCGGCACTATCAAAATAAACCGGGTGCGCTTGTCCTTGATGATCATCAGCCCTTCCTTGCGCACCAGGGCGTGGATATCGAGCAGGTATTCTTTCATCTTTGCCCCTTATTCCAAAGATTTTTTCAGCTTGGCCCCGGCCAGGGCCAGGCAGCAGACCGCATATGCGGACAGAACCAGGGTATCGCGCAGCACGGTTTCCACAGGATTACCCACCAGGAACAGTGTCTGCATCAATTCCACATACCAGGTAGCCGGAAACATGTACCCGATGTAAAAGACAATACCGGGCGCGCTTTGCAGGTCAAAAATAAACCCGGACAGCATCAGCGTGGGCAGAAAAGTAAAAATCAGCACAATTTGGCTGGCCAGAAACTGGCTCTTGAGCGTGGCCGAAATAAACAGGCCGATACCGAGGGCCACCAGAATATATATCGCCGAAGCCAGAATAATCAGCGCCAGCGAGCCGCGCATGGGCACCTTGAAGATAAAGGCCGCTGCCAAAAGGCACAGCGACAACCCGGTCATGCCCAGGAGAAAATAGGGCACGGTCTTGCCCAGAATAATCTCGCGCTCCTTAACCGGGGTGGCGATGAGCGCCTCATAGGTGCCGCGTTCCCACTCCCTGGCCACTACCAGGGCGGTAAGCAACGAGCCGATCAGGGTCATGATCAGCACGGTCACGCCGGGAATCAAAAACCAGCGGCTCTCCATGGCCTCATTATACCAAATGCGCGATTCGGGCACAGCCCGCCCGACCAACTGCACCTCGCCCGTGCCGGTAAGCGCCGTCGCCCCCTGCCGCAACTCGCTCCACTGGGCAATGGCGCCTTCCAGATAGCGCTGCATGATGCGGGCCTGGTTGGAATCGCGCCCATTAACGACAATCTGGATGTGTTCACTACCATCGGCGTGCTCCTGCAAGTCGCGGCGCACAATGGCGTCCGTGCGCATGCCCAGCAGAGCCTGCTCGGCTTCCTGCCAGGAATCGGCCATGACCGGATCAAAATACGGCGAGAGTTTCAAGGCCAGATACAAATCCCGGGTAACGGGCGAGGAGCTGTCCTTGAGCACGGTCACCGGCACCAGGTTTACGTCCAGGGACAGGCCGAAACCGAACAGAAGCAGCAGGATGATGGGCAGCAGAATACCCAGGGTCAGCGTGCTCTTGTCGCGGAGCATCTGCCGGGTTTCCTTGTGAATAAGGGCTGCGGCCCGCTGGCGGCTGAACCCGGATGGGGATGTGCGGCGGTTGTTATCCGGCATGGGCCTGGTCTCCATTTTTTTGCCGTGCCCGCGCCACAATGGCGATAAAGGCATCCTCCATGCTCGTCTCCGGGTTTACATCTGGGCTCGTATCCGGTTTTACATCTGGGTTCACATCCGGCCTGGCCTCAAGTCCGGCATCTTGTCTGCCAGCTTGCCCGCTGCCTTGCGCGCCTGCCTGGGCGCGGATATCAGCCGGAGCGCCAAGGGCCAGCATGCGGCCGCTGTCCTGAATAAGCACCCGGTCGCAATATTCGGCCTCTTCCATAAAATGCGTGGTTACCACAATGGTCACGCCCTGTTCGGCTAGGCCGGAAATCCGCTTCCAAAAACCGCGCCGGGCCAGAGGATCGGCTCCGCTGGTGGGTTCATCCAGAAACAGAATGGCCGGTTTATGCAAAAGCCCCACGGCCATGGACAAGCGTTGTTTGTAGCCGCCGGGCAAATCTCCGGCAGGCATGTCCAGGTAGCGTTCCAGGGAGAAATCTGCAACAACCTCATCCAGCCGTTCTTTACGGGCCGCCCCCCGGATGCCATACGCCCCGGCGAAAAATTCCAGGTTTTCGCGCACACTTAAGGGGCCGTAAAGAGAAAACTTCTGAGCCACATACCCCAGATGGCGGCGGGCCTCCTCGCGAGACTCGCGCACGTTGATTCCGGCCACGAACAAATTGCCCTGACTGGCCGGGAGCAGGCCGCAGAGCATGCGAAAGGTGGTGGTTTTGCCCGCGCCATTGGGCCCGAGCAGTCCAAAGACCTCACCCCGCTGCACAGAAAAACTGACATCGTTCACTGCCGCAAAATCGCCAAAATACCGAAACACATGCTCGGTGCGGATAACCGGCTCGTCCCCGCCGACAGCCGGGGGGCGGTTCGGCGCGGGCAGGGTCACCTGCGTTGCGGTTGGCGATACAGTGTCTGTTTTATCCTGCAAATGTTCATGCAGCAGAAGCATAAAACTGTCTTCCAGACTGGACGACGCGTTCCGCACTTCAGCCCCGCGCAAGTATTGCGTAAGGGCGCCGAGCTGCGCCGCATCCAGCTCACCATGCACAAACCGCACGTTTCCACCTTCGGGCACGGCATCGATGATGCCCGGCGCATCCAGTATGCGCGCCTGGAGCGAACGCGGCGTGTCGCCGGGCGCGGGCACGGCCAGGCGTCCCATGCCTTCGGTTTTGGCCTGAATATCCTGCGGCCTGCCGCGCACCAATGTTTTGCCCTCAAAAAGCATGACCACTTCATCGCAGCGGGCGGCTTCATCCAGATAAGACGTGCTGAGCATAACCGACATGTGCGATTCAGCGGTAAGTTGCGCCACAATCTGCCATAATTCCCGCCGGGACAGGGGGTCCACCCCCACGGTGGGCTCATCCAGAAGCAGCAAACGAGGCGGCTTGACCAGGGTGCAGATCAGACCGAGCTTTTGTTTCATGCCCCCGGAAAGCTTACCGGCCAGCCGCGCCCGAAACGGCTCCATGGCCGTCATCCGCAAAAGCTCCTGATAGCGTTCCTCTCTTTCAGCCAGGGGCAACCCGCGCAGGTCGGCGTAGAGGTCCAGGTTTTCCTGCACGCTCAAATCCTCATACAGACCGAACTTCTGGGGCATATAGCCGACGCTTTCCTGCAAACTTTCCATTTGCCCGGACCAGGGCTTCCCGTCAAAATAAAGCTCGCCTGCGTCCGGCTTGAGCAGCCCGGCCACAATCCGCAACAGGGTGCTTTTACCCGCGCCGTCCGGGCCCACCAAAGCGGTCACCCCACCCTCGCGCACGGCAAAGGACACCGCATCCAAGGCGAGCACGGAAGCGCCGCGTTTTAAGGCAAAGGACTTGGAGAGATTGTCCGCGCTGAGGATATATTCCGGCTTGCTCATGATTCCAGACCTGCGGGCGGTTATGATTATTCAAGGTCAGGGAATTTCACCGTGGCGGGCATTCCCAGACGCAAACGGTCTTCCGGGTCTTCCACATAAACGCGTATCTCGTAAACCAAAGAAGTGCGCAAATCCGGGGTTTGTACGGTTTTGGGCGTAAATTCGGCCACTGCGGAAATAAAACCTATCTTCCCGCTGATGCCCTGATCCGGTCGGCTGTCTATATACACCTGCGCTGCCAGGCCGGGCTTGATGCGCCCCAGGTCGGTTTCGGAAACATAGGCGCGCACCCATTTGGGCGAGAGCACGGCCAGGGAAAACACTGCCCGCTGCGGCGAAGCCATGTCGCCCGGCTCAAGCAAACGGCTGCGGACTACGGCCTTGGCAGGGCTTTTCAGTTCGGCGTCGTCAAGCTGATTGCGCAACTCTTGCAAGCCGCGTTTCTGCTCGCCAAGCACGGCCTCGGCCTGGGCAATATCCTCCCAGCGCGGCCCAATTTCAGCCAAACGCAGGGCCTTAAGTTCCTGATCCAGACGGGCGCGGTTAACGTTAAGCTGCAAGCGGGTCTCATCCACTTCCTGCTTGCTTACGGCCAACCCGTTGGATTCCCGCCAGATTTGCTGATACCGGTTATACTGCAACTCGGCAAAGGCCACTTCGGCCTCAGCCGCAACCACAGCGGCGCGGGCCTGATCAATTTCTTCAGGGCGGGTGCCGTTTTTCAGGCGCTCCAGGGCCGCTTGCGCCGAGGCCACCTGTGCCTCCCCCACCGCAATGCGGTCGCGCAACCGCCGGGTTTCCAGTCGGGCCAGCACTTGTCCGGGCTCAACCTCTGTGCCCTCTTCCACCAGCACTTCGGCCACCCGTTCAGAATCGATAAAGGCCAGCTCGATTTGGCGCTGGTCAATGTTGCCGTAAAGGACAAGCTCACCCCGCGCCGGACGGAACGCATAAAACAGCACTCCCCCAAGCACAACCACCAACCCGATCGCAATGACAACTCGCTTACTCTTGGATATTACGCTCATGGACACAGCCTCTTTATTGTTGCCTTCATCCCGCCTGCGGCAAGACAGTCCCTTGCCGCAATTTGAAGATAACAAAATTTGTGGTTAAGTCAAATCAAAATTTTAATTTAATATTTAATTTTTCAATTTGACTTAACTGCCTAGATGAGTTATCCAAAACCATGCCCAGCAGCACCAAACAATTCCAGCGCGCCAGGCGTGCTCCGCGCAAAGACGGCCAGACCACCCGTAACGACCTCCTTGAGGCGGCCGGACGCATTTTTGCCGAGCGCGGCTTTGCCGATGCCACCAGCAAGGATATCTGCACTCTGGCCGGGGCCAACAGCGCTGCGGTAAACTACTATTTCGGCAGCAAAGAAGGTCTTTACGAAGAAGTGCTGGTAGCCGGGCACAAGCAGATGCTCAGCCTGGAAAATCTGACCAACATTGTTGAATCTGCCGCCAGCCCGGAAAACAAATTGCGCGCCGTCCTGGAGCTCTTTCTCAAAACCGCTCTGGATTCAGCCAATCTGTGGGGCATCCGGGTCTTTTTGCGCGAGCTGGCCTCGCCCACAATCATCGTGGACAAGGTCATGCTGGACGCGGTTTTCCCCAAGGCAGCCAAGCTACAAGAGCTGATCCGGGAAATCACCGGCCTGCCGCCGCATTCGCCGCGCATTCAAAGGGCCACGGCCTTTGTGGTTTTGCCCTGCATCAGTTTATTTATGTTCCCGGAAAATATGCGCGTAAAAGTGCTTCCGGCCACCACGGCCCGCAGCGCAGGCCTGCTGGACGACCTGACCAGCTATGTCCTGGGCGGCCTTAAAGCCCTGCGCGACTAGCCCTTATCGCCTAAAAAGGACGATGTCCCAGCCTGTGCTCCCCATTCCCAGACGCCGAAAAACAAAGCCAGTTGACGCCGGTTGATCTGGCCTGTTTTTCTAAACAGGCCGGTTTGATGGAAGCGCACCGTA
>CAZNBK010000149.1:1670-6459 GCA_964571105.1 uncultured Desulfovibrionaceae bacterium | reverse complement strand
GCTGGCCCGCTTCACCAGGGAATATTATGAAAAAGACGCCATGGAGCGGGAAGACCTGGCCTTCATGGATGAAGTTGACGCCGCCCTGCACCGGCGCGGCCACCCGGTGGCCTACCTGCTCACCGGCGCGGTGGTGCTCTTTTTCGTGGTTTTCCTGATCTGGGCCTATTTTGCCGACCTCGACGTGGTCACCCGCGGCCAGGGCCAGGTGGTGCCCTCGCAGCGCGTTCAGATCATCCAGAACCTGGAAGGCGGCATCTTGCAGGATATCTTTGTAAGCGAAGGCCAGATTGTGGAGCCGGGCGAGCTTTTGGTTCTGCTTGACAACCAGACGGCCCAAAGCACCTACCGCGACGCTTACGCCAAGGCCATGGAAGCCGAAGCGGCCATTATCCGCCTGGAGGCCGAAGCCAAGGGCGAAACCCCGGTATACTCCGCCGAGTTTCTGGGCAAATCCGACCTCATGCCGCAAATCGTGGAAGACCAGATTTCCATATACGAATCCCGTCGGCAGCAACTGGAATCGGAGATGCAGGTGCTGGAAGCGCAGTACCAGCAGCGTTTCCAGGAAGCCGAAGGCATGCTGGCCCGCAAGGAGCAGTTGGAAGTCAGCCTCAAGCTTATTGAAGAGCAGGTGGGCATTGTCCGCCCCCTGGTGGCCCAGAATATTTATTCCAAGGTATCTTTCAACGACTTGCTGCAAAAGCAACAGGAAACCATGGCCCAACTGGACAGCCTGACCTATTCCATCCCCGGCGCGCAGCAGGCTGCAGAAGAAGCGCGGGGCCGCACCGCCCAGCGCCGGGCCGAGCATGAATCGGAAATTCACAATGAAATCAGCAAGCGCCGCACAGAGCTGAACTCGTTGATGGAAACCATTTCCGCCGGTCGCGACCGGGTAACCAGAACCGAGGTGCGTTCCATGGTGCGCGGCACCATCCAGCGGGTGATCATCAATACCCTGGGCGGGGTAGTCAAACCCGGCGAACCCATTCTGGAAATCGTGCCCCTGGATACCACCCTGGTGGTGGAAGCCAAAATCCGCCCCCAGGACCGCGGGCTGCTGCGCCAGGGGCAGGAGGCGGTAATCAAGATCTCCACCTACGACTTCTCCATTTATGGCGGCATGTCCGCCGTGGTTGAGCAAATCAGCGCGGACACCATTGAGGAGAAAAACGGCGAATACTTCTACCTGGTGCGCCTGCGCACGGATAAGAACTATATTGAACACCGCGGCAAACAATTGGAAATCATGCCCGGCATGACCGCCACCGTTGATATTCTCACCGGCAAGCGCTCCGTGCTTGATTACCTGCTCAAACCCATTAAGAAAGCCCAGCAGGATGCTTTTACCGAGCAATAATGAAAAAAGCCGGCCCCTCAGGCAAAAGTGCCGCCGCAGGATTATTGTCGGCACTGCTCTTCTTCACCGCCATTCTGGCGTCCCCGGCCTGGGCCGAGGACCAGATATTCCTGTTCAGTTCGGTGGAGTTCAGAGGGGCGTTGAAAAACCTGCCCAAGTGGCAGCGGGTGCTCACCGAGGAGGCCAAAAACCCCACTTTTAAAAGCGACGTGGCCACCAAGGCCAAGTGGGAAGACCTCAAAGCCAAGGCCGAAGGCAAACCGCTTAAAGAAATGCTGAAAATGGTCAATGATTTCTTTAACCGCATGCCGTACAGAACCGATATGGAAGTCTGGGGGGTGGAAGACTACTGGGCCACCCCCAGGGAATTCATACAAAAATCCGGAGACTGCGAAGACTACTCCATCACCAAGTATTACGCCCTGCGCGAACTGGGCATTGACCCCGCCGACATGCGCATCGTAATTTTGATGGATACCTGGCCCACGCGGTGCTGGCAGTTTACGGGGACGGCACGGCCTATGTGCTGGACAACGTGTCCAACGTGATCATGACCCATGACCGCTTAAGCCACTATAAGCCGCAGTATTCCGTTAACGAACAATACAGATGGGCGCATGTGCCCTTTGACAAGAGTAAGCAACAATAATTTCTGGTCTTTATAACCTGATGACGGTATCTTCAGCGCACGGTCCGAGGATACAGAAAAACCACGAGGGTGGAAAACATGGCAGACACAGCTCTTAATCCGACAACGGCAGGGAAAATTGAAAAAAAATCGCGCGTCCTGGTCTTTGGCCTGGCCCTGTTGGCGGTGACGGCACTCACGGTCGCGATAATTGTCTTTCTGAACATCCGCAACCGGGAAAGCGACCTGGAAAACTCGCTCAAACAACAGCAGGAAACCATGGCCGCAGGTTATGTCCAGGCCATTAACACCTGGCTGGCGGACCTGAAAATTCGCAGCGATCGGCTGATCAATGCCGACATGTTCCGCTTGTTCGCCTCCAACGTTAACGACCTGGGCGGCGACGTCTCGCTCCTGTTCGCCGATCCCTCGCGGGTTAACCCGAATCAGGCCAACGACTTTGCGTCCCTGTATGAACAAATGCCGCTGATGCAGAATATGCTGCGCGATTTCACCAATTACGCAGAATTCAGCCAGGCCCGCATTGTCAACTCACGGGCTGAAACTTACATGGACACCGCCCCGGTAATCAATCCGCTGAGCGAAGCCCAGAAAGTCCGCGTGACCAGCGCGTTTGAAAGCGGAAAAATCGCCTACGCGCCCCTGCGCATCAGCCCCAACGGTCTGGTTCTGGACATGTTTGTGCCCATCCTGCCCCCCCAGGCCGATGTGGATACCAAGCCCGTGGCCGTGCTCATGCTCTCCAAAATAGTCACCAGCAAGATTTTCGAGCTGATTCAGGACGCGCCCCTGCCGGGTAAAAGCATGTCCACCATCCTAGTGCAATACGACGGCACCCGCGCCCAGGAAATCTCGCCCTGGGGCACCGAAGCCCTGCGCAGCCTGGAAGACGCCAGCGAATTTGCAGCCGGGGAAAATGTCCCCTTCCTGGTGCGCGACAGCCTGCGTAAAGGCACGGTTTATTCGCTGGGCCTCAAAGTGCCGGGCCTGGACTGGTGGGTCTTCCAGGAAATGGACTACGACCTGGCCCGCGCCGATTTAAGCGGCTACACCCGCACCGTGGTCGGCATTGCCGTGCTCATCACCCTGGTGCTCGGCCTGCTGGTTTCCGGGCTGTGGTGGTGGCTCATTGGCCGGGAAAATAAAGAAATTGCCAAGGAATTCAAAGACCTGCTCGAAGTTATTGACGAGCAGAAAGAACTTCTGGACGGCATCAACTCCACCATTGCCGACCTTATCTCCCTCACCGACGACAAGGGCATCATCCAGTATGCCAACCGGGCCTTTGCCCAGGCCGTGGGCCGCGACGCCGATGAAGTTGTGGGCCTGGACGTGCCCGCCGTGTTCGGCTTTGATACCGGCAAACGGCTCATTGCCTCCGACCATCAGGTGCTCATGACCGGCGAAAGCGTGGTGGTTAACGAAGTGATCTTCCTGTGCTCGCAAAAGCACCACTTCCAGATCGTCAAAGCCCCCCTGGCACCCATTGCCGGACGTTCGGCCAAGGGCATTGTGTCCGTATACCGCGACATTTCCGATCTGGTGGAAGCGGAAGAGCGCAGCCACCGCGTGGTCCAGCAGACCATCAGCGCGCTGGTGCGCACCATTGAAGAAACCGACCCCTATCTGGCCGGGCACTCCCGGTTCATGGCTTCTTTGAGCGGGCAGCTGGGCAAATCCCTGGGCCTGAACGAAGCTGACGTGGAAACCGTGCAAGCCGCCGCCAACCTGTCGCAAATCGGCAAGATGTTCATACCCAAGGAAATTCTGACCAAACCCGGCGCGCTGACCGACGAGGAAAAGCGGATTATGGAAGGCCATGTGGAGCACTCCCGCCGTGTGCTGCAAAACATTGAATTCGACCTGCCCGTGGTCGACGCCATCTATGAGATGAACGAACGCGTGGACGGCACCGGCTATCCGCGCCACCTCTCCGGCGAAAACATCAGTGTTTACGGACGATTGCTGGCGGTCACCAACGCCTTTACCGCCATGATCCGCCCGCGCTCCTACCGCTCGGCCATGGATGTGCCCACGATCATGAACATTCTCAAAGAGCAGTCTTTCCACTACGACTCGCAGATTGTCAGCGCCCTGGAAAACTTCCTGCAAACTCCGGCCGGCGAACGCATGCTCCGCTCCCTGCAAAGTAATGACTAAAGCGGCGGTCTGCGGTAAACAAAGAAAAAACAACAGGGGAGCTTCGGCTCCCCTGTTGCTGTGTCTTGCCCTGCTGCTTGTACAACTCGCCGGCGCTCCGCCCGCTGCCCTGGCCCTGGGCTCACGCGGCGTTCAATATAATGCGGCGTTTAAAACCGTTACCCTCTGGGATGACCAAGACAACCTGCCTGTGGAGGTGGGCATCTGGTATCCGACAAAACGCGCGGAAAGCACCGTTTACTTGCAGGATTGGACCTTGCGCGCTGCAGTCAACGCCCGCCATATAGACGGGCTTTATCCGTTAATCGTAATTTCCCACGATGCCGGGGGCGGCATGCTCTCCTACCACGATACCGCCGCAAGCCTGGCGCGGCACGGATTTGTGGTTGCCGCGCCCACACATAGTCTGGACAATTTTCTGAATTCCGGCGGCATGTTTAAACCCGGGCAAATTCTGGACCGCCCCCTGGAGCTGTCCTTTGTGCTCAACTCCATCTTGGGAGCGGACAATCTGGACTTCATCGACCACCGCCGTATCGGCGTGCTCGGCGTAGGCGTGGGCGCGGCCACGGTGCTTACTCTGGCCGGGGCCCAGCCTGATTTCGGAAGTTATTGGA
>CAZNBK010000149.1:0-1660 GCA_964571105.1 uncultured Desulfovibrionaceae bacterium | reverse complement strand
AAGGGCAGAGCGACCCCTACTGTTCGCCCCTGGCTCAGGGGCTCATGGGCGCCCCGATGCAAAGGAGCCATAACCACCCTGATCTTCCCCGCAGGAAAATCACTTCCATTGCCCTGGCAGCTCCCGCCTACGGCATGTTTTTCACCCGGCAAGGGCTGACCGGGGTCACCCAGCCTTGCCTTATTTTTGCGCCCGGGAGCGACTACGGCAACCGGGCCGCCCGGCATGCCGAATCAATAAAGAGCAACCTACCGGTGCTGCCGGTCATGCTTTACCTGCCCGGCCACGACACCATAGACCTTGCCGCGCCGTGCAGTGAAAATCTCCTGGATTTTGACGGCTTGAGCTGTCTGCCGCCCGATGAGGACACTCTTAAATCCCGCTTTAAAAATTTCAATCAGCCCCTGATTACTTTTTTCAAGGCTACCCTGGGCGATCCCCATCCGCCGCGCCCCAAGGTTAATCATTAACTTAACGGGGGAAGGGGGAGGATACTTTTAAGGAAAGTATCCTCCCCCTTCCCCCGGACCCCCATCCCTCACCTGCAAACCTTTTTAACAGGGGGATGTTTTTTATTTCCCATTCAGTCCCTTTTCCATGGGAAAATCCACTTTCAATTTATACACCTTTTGCGCGGGTAAACTCATGATCTCCTGGCCTGTTTCAGCAGAAAGATGATCGAGTGTTTCCCCCAGCGCCTGCTCCGAGGGCGCGATCAGAGTGAACCAGACATTATACGCATGGTCGCGCAAATAATTATGGGTAACCCCGGGCAGGGCGTTTACCGCTTCCGTAAACGCAGCCAGGCGGTCTTCCGGCACTTTGGCCGCGCACAGCGTGCTGGCGTACCCCAGCTTGCCGGAGTTAAAAGTTGCCCCCAAGCGCCGGATCACTCCGTCATTCATGAGTCGGCGCACCCGGTCAAGAACGTCCTGCTCCTCTACTTCCAAACTCTCGGCCAGTTTGGCATAGGGCCGCGCGCAGAGGGGAAAGCCGGTCTGGATCAAATCAAGGAGCTGCCGGTCCAATTGATCCAACTCCTCGCTCTCACGGTTGCACTTCTCAGACATGCCGCCTCCTGGTTTGTTTAAGGCTGATACGAACACAAAGGCTCTGCGGCCAGATAGTTGCCGCTCATGCTCAGGGCCCTGGCCCGGCAGCCGCCGCAAACATTATGGTAAAAGCAGGACCCGCATTTGCCCTCATAGCGGGCCGGATCGCGCAAGGCGCGGAACACGGCGGCCTCCCGCCAAATTTGCGGAAACGGAGTATCCCGGATATTGCCGCAGCACAGCTCCAGATAACCGCAGGGCTGCACATCGCCCACATGGCTTACAAAACAGAAACCCATACCGGCCAGACAACCCCTGCTCGAAGCGTCCAATCCGAAATTTTCCGGAGTGACCGCCAGACCTTCAACTGCGGCCCGCTCCCGCATAATCCGGTAATAATGCGGCGCGCAAGTTGCTTTCAAGTGCATCTTGCTCTGCTTGCGCAAGTCATAAAAGTCATTGAGCAGGGCTTCATAATCCTCGGCTCCAATAACCTGCGCGTCGAGCTCCGCACCGCGCCCCACGGGAATCAGCAAAAAAATATGCCAGGCAACCGCGCCGAGATCCCGGACAAACCCGAACATCTCATGAAAGCTGCTCCGGTTGTC
>CAZNBK010000148.1:0-6494 GCA_964571105.1 uncultured Desulfovibrionaceae bacterium | reverse complement strand
CCCCCAGTCTCGTTCTAATTCTAACTCTAATTCCGAAGCCCGTGGCCGCTGGCGCTGCGCAGGAGAATGCTCATGAGTTTTTCATGCTCCAGGGGTTTGGCCAGGTGGGCGTTCATGCCGCTTTCGATGGCCCGTTCCACGTCTTCTTTGAAGGCATTGGCGGTCATGGCGATAATGGCTACACTCTTGGCGTCGGACCGATCCATGGCCCGGATGCGGCGGGTGGCCTCATGCCCGTCCATGTGCGGCATCTGTACGTCCATAAAGATTATGTCATAATAGCCTATCGGAGATTTTGCGAACATCTCCACGGCTTCTTTGCCGTCTTCGGCTTCGTCCACGGTCATTTCCACGCCGGTGGCTGCGAGCTGTTCGGTAACGATGATGCGGTTAATGGCCACGTCATCCACCAGCAGGGCGCGTTTGCCTTTAAGCACGGACACATCGTCGCTGTGCACGATTTCGTCCAATTTGACCGAGTCTTCGGTAAGCCAGACGGTAAAGGCAAATTCGCTGCCCTGTCCTTCCGTGCTTTTAACGGTAATGTCGCTGCCCAGCATATTGACAATATTGCGGCTGATGGACAGGCCGAGGCCGGTGCCGCCGTAATGCCGGGTGATGTGGTGGCTGCCCTGCTCAAAGGGTTTGAACAGATTGCTTTGTACGGCTTCGGACATGCCGATGCCGGAGTCTTTGATCAGGAAGTGGACAAGGCTCTTGCCGTTGCTGCGGGCCGTGACGGTGATGACCAGCCCGATGTTGCCTTTTTCCGGAGTGAATTTCACGGCGTTGCCGAGCAGATTGATCAGCACCTGGCGCAGGCGCAGGGGATCGCTGATAAATTGTTCGGCTTCCAGGTTGAGGACCTCGATATCGAATTTAATATTCTTTTCCAGGCAGCGCGGCCGGATAATCAGGGCGATGCTGTCAACCAGCTTGCGCAGGTTGAAGCTCTCTTCCACCAGCTCAATTTTGCCGGCTTCTATTTTGGAGATGTCCAGCACATCGTTAAGCAGGGCCAGCAGATGCTGCGATGAAATCTCAATCTGCTGCACGTGGTTGATAACTTCACTCTTGTCGGCAAGGGAGCCTTCCAGCTTGCGCTTGGTGATATTGGTCATGCCGATGATGGCGTTCATGGGCGTGCGGATTTCGTGGCTCATGCGGGCCAGGAACTCACTCTTGGATTTATTGGCCCGGTTGGCGTCTTCCACGGCTTCCCGCAGTTCAATCTGGGTTTCCCGCAATTCACTTTCCACAGCCACGCGCTGGGTCACGTCCCGGGCAACGCCCAGAAGGCCGGTAAGCTTTCCGGTGGAGTCAAAGATGGGCCGACGCACGGCATCCACAACTTCCGTGTGTCCGTCAGTAAACGTGAGTTGTTCTTCCGTATACAATGGAGCGCCGTGCGCGGCGGCCTGGCGGTCATTATCGGCAAAAGAGCGCAAGGACGCGGGCAATACGTCAGCGGATGTCTGACCGCGCACCTGCTCGGTGGTCTTGCCCACCAGAGAGGCAAAGCGCGGGTTTACAGCCAGATAGCGGTCTTCGCCATCTTTGTACCAGATGATATCCGGGCTGGCCGTGAACGTGGTTTCCAGCAGAGCGCGTTGCTCTTCAATGCGTTTCTGCTCCAGGGCGATTTCGGTGACGTCGTTGGAGGTGATGATATAACCAATGGCCTGGCCTTCCTTGTCGTAAAGATAGGCGGCATGTCCTTTAAAATAACGCTGCGAGGGTTCATGGAAGAAGGCATCGGCCTCGCGCCCTTCTTTCAGGGCGGCTAAGGGGTCAAAGGCAGAATTCAGCGGGAACATGGTAATGGCGCGGTAATCGGCCCCCAGCACTTCGTCAAGGCGCCTGCCGCTTTTGTCCAGGCTGTCATCATTCATATACAGGACTTTCAAGTCCAGGTCAGTGATGGTCAGGGTGCCGCTGACGCTCTCCACCAGGCTGTCGGCCATTTCGTCAAAGGAATCGGCCAGCGCGCCGATTTCATCCTTGATGGGCGAATTGAAACGGAAATGGCGCTCGCCGGAGCGGAAGCGGGAAATGCCGTTGATGAGCCGGGTGATGCTGCGGGTAAACACCGAAGCCATCCAGATGGCTACCAGGATAACCAGCGCGGCCATGACGGCTGTGGAAACAGACAGACTGGTGGCGGTTTCCAGCAGATTGCGGCCAATGGATTTATAGGTCTCGGCGGCGATATCGCGCAGTTCCACGTCCGTGGTGCCGATGAGGGTGTCGAGCACTTTCTGGGTGGCTCTGGCCGGGCCGTGGAAGTCCGTCAAACCGGCCCCGATGGCCACAAAGCCGAAGCCCCGCCGGGATTCGCCGTACTGTCCGGTATAATACTGAATGGCTGCGGCGGTGTTTAATTTCCACAGGCCGCTCCAGAGAATCAGGAATGAGCCCGAACCGCCGTCCTGGGTAAGATCGAACCAGCCGGTGCATTGCGGCGCAAAATTAAGGTAGCGGCAGTCCAGCCCCACCAGTCCTTCAGCTTTCAGCTCCAGGGAAGGCTTGTTGCTGTTGGACTGATTGACAAACGTAGGCACAGACTGGATAAATTCCGCATAGGGCAAGCCGCTGTTCTGCCATTCATAATAAATGCGGTCTTCCAGCCAGGGCACTTGAGGATCGCCGGTTTCGGGATCATAACCGGTGATGGAGAAGTGCCGGGGGTGCACAATACTGCGGCCCTTATAATCCCAGATAAAGGCGTAATTGCCTTTGGAAGCGTCGGGAATTTCGGTGTAGCGTTCTTCTGTGGGCATGAGGTGGCTGGTGAATTCCATCAGGTGGTCATGGTCCAGGGCCAGGGTCACGTAACCGATAATCCGACCGTTTTCCACCACAGGAGTCGCCCAGCGCACTATGCCTTTGAAGCGTTTGCCGTGCGGATTTTCTTTCCCCGCCCAGGCCGAGTTTTCCGGCTCATAGGGAATGCCCGCTTTTTCCGCGGTGGCCGGCGTGTACACGTCAATTATCTTGGAGCCCACATATTCGCCGATGACATCGCCCACCCAGATTTCGCCGGGCTGCAAATCCTTGAGATGCTCGAAATAGGTTTCCGCCTTGCAGAAAGTATTCTCGCGCTTGGAAACGTCTTTCAGCTCCCTGGACATCAGCTCCGAGGTGGTCACCTTGATGCGTTCTTGCCCTGTGAGGTCCACAAAGGTCATTTCCAGATACAGGGGGCGGGACTCATAATTGAATTGTTCCGGCGGGCGGTAGTGGAAGCGGTCGTTTTCCTCAAGGGATGACTGCACCTGTGTGGGATTTGGCGCAGGGTCGGCGATGACCCAGGAGTTGCCGTCTGCCGAGAGCACATACTCGCTCTGCACAACGATTTTGCCCCGGAGGTTGTCAACAAATTCCTTGTAAATGTCCGCATTGGGCGGAAGGTCTGCGGCCAGGAGCACATCATTGTCGCGGGTATACAGGAAATCAGCCACCCGCCTGGCTGTATCCGTGCTCATGCGCTCGATATCGTCGGTGGCCCGGGTATCCAGAGCGCCCACAGCGTCGGAAATGGCGATATCGCCGGTTTGCGAAAGGGCCTGATAGGCCTTTTCGGTAATTTCACTGGTTCGTTCTTTCAGCTCTTCGCCCAAAAGCCAGGACTGCCGCCAGGCCACTATGGCCAGAAGGATAAGCGGCACAACTTTGATAATGACAAAGATGGCAATGAGTTTGGCGCGCATGCCCAGACCTAGGCGCGTGAACAGATTTTCCACGTACAGCCGGAAGGCGCCGACCTTTTGGCCCTGTCTATCCTTTTCACTCATAAAAATACGCTTGCCTGATTTGCCGTTCTACAGCGCTTTACGCTTGGCAAAATTCTTAATATTGAATGCAGAACAACGACAGCTTTTGCGTCCTGCCCTGTGGCCTGGGCTGAGCTGATGCGCAATTTTGCATTCCTGTAAATTTGATCTGTTCAGACCGTTGCCCAGACCAAAGAAACCATTGCCGACGGAGATATTTCCGGCCTGCGGCATAATGGAGCGCCGCATACAAAAGTTTTTTCTGCGTGCTAAAATCGCAGACCCGGAACGATACCTCTATTGTAAACTTACTACCATAACAGCAGGCAATAACAAGCCTTTTTTGTTTTTTCGGCAATACTGCATGGGCAACTGATACTGATGTGTGCAGAAAAGTGCAATTAAGCTCGATTAATGTATCGTTTTTCCAGCTTTTCGCTGAAAAGATCGCGCAGGTCTTCTAAGTCGTCAGGGTGGGTTATGGCCCGCTTGGGCAGAATAAGAATTTCCGTGGCCGAACGATAAATGACAAACAGAGTTTTAGATTCAAAAATCAGCTGAAAGGCGCTCCATTTCTCAAAACCGGCCTTTTTGCCGTTGTCCCGGGATTGGCTGATGCCGGTTTCCGTAAAGGTGAGCGTGCGCCGGACGGCCAGCTCAGCCCCCCGTTTTTTGGTCACCCGATAGATATTGAATTCCGCAGTGGCCACCAGCAGCGGGATCAGCGCGCTGACCAGCAGCAGGCAGCCCTCAACGATCGTTGCCAGTTCGCGGATGGCATTGAATTTTTCCAATAAAATAACCACCAGACATACGACCCAGGCCACGAGCAGCAGACCGCTCTGGAGGGGCCGTTGTCCGAAAGTGTTGAAATACATCATGCGCCGGTAGTCAGCGGCGGTTAATTGAAAGGAAAAGGACAGATCGTCAGGATTTGGCTTGTCCATATTTTGTGTTCACAAACTCCTGCAAAATGCGAAAATGTTCTAAATCGGGAGCGGCAGTAAACTGCCGCCCGGACTCTGTGCTTATACTATAATTCCGCAATTATTTCCAGCTTAATCGCTGCCGGGCAGCATCCGGCACAGCCGGGCAGAGCAGTTGCATATTTTCAAGGCTAAACGGCTCTAGCCTGCCGCTTGGATAAGCATTACTTTTCTTGACATCAGTGCCGGGTGGGGGCAGAGCTGAATAGAAGTCATTTTATACTGGCTCCCTGTAGCTATTTCATAAATCTGGCAAAATCCGAGTTATGAAATTAGTTATGAAAGGTTTATTTTTATCGGTGGCGGACTGGTTCTTAAACACAGGAGATGCTGAATATGAATATCGCGGCAAATATGCTTGAACTTATAGGCAATACGCCCTTGGTGCGCTTGAATAAAATGGCTGAAGGCCTTGCCGCCGAAGTAGTCGTAAAGCTGGAAATGTTCAATCCCACCGGCTCGGTCAAAGACCGCCCGGCCATGTCCATGCTGGAGAAGGCCGAAGCCGAAGGCAAAATCGATAAAAATACCGTGCTCATAGAGCCCACCAGCGGCAATACCGGCATCGGCCTGGCCTTTATCTGCGCGGTCAAAGGCTGGAAGTTGATCCTGACCATGCCGGAAAGCATGAGCCTGGAGCGCAGGGCCATGTTGTCCGGGCTGGGTGCGGAACTCATGCTCACCCCGGCGGCCAAGGGCATGCGCGGCGCTGTGGAAGCAGCCGAAAAGTACGTGGCTGACAATAAAAATGCTATCCTGGTAGGCCAGTTCATCAACCCGGCCAATCCGGTTGCGCACTATCGGTCCACTGCCGAGGAAATCTGGCGCGATACCGGCGGGCAGGTGGATTATTTCGTAGCTGCCGTGGGCACGGGCGGGACCATCACCGGCACCGGACGCCGTCTCAAAGAACTTAACCCGGATATCAAAATTGTGGCTGTGGAACCGGCTGAATCTCCTGTTCTGTCCGGCGGCGCTCCCGGCCCCCATCCCATTCAGGGCATCGGCGCCGGGTTTATCCCCGAGGTCATGGACCGCTCGCTGCTGGACCGGATTATCACCGTGCCCGGCGCGGAAGCCCTGGAGACCGCCCGTCGGCTCATGCGCGAAGAAGGCATTTTGGCAGGCATCTCTTCCGGGGCCAACGCGGCAGCGGCCCTGCGCCTGGCCGCCGAGCCGGAACTGGCCGGAAAACGCATTGTGACCATTGCCTGCGATGTTGCTGACCGCTATATCTCCACGGCCCTGTTCAGCACCAAGGACTAAGCCCCTGGGCCTTGCTTAGGGAGAAGATTATTACGCCGCCGGGATGTTTTTTTACGCCAACGCCGGTTGCCTTCAAAACTGCAACGCGGTAATATTATTAATTACATCTAACCCATATTTACCAGGAGGTATTTATGAACCCGCGTCAGCCGCAGGAATTGTTTGCCAGCCCTAGCCCCGCTCTGGAAAAGGTGCTGGATAAACTGTGCGCTCCGGAATCATACGGGAACATGCCTCTGCAGCCCACCACCGACACGCCCATGCCCTCGGTGGATGACCTGGAAGAAATGATGCAGCGCCTTTATGCCGCGCTTTTCCCCGGTTATTTCGGCAGCAGCCAGATTCACCGCGAATCCATGCGCTATCATCTGGGAGCTAATCTGGACAGTATTTACCGGATACTTGCCGAACAGATTTATCGCGGCAACTGCTTTGCCTGCGGCACCGAAGTAGACGATTGCGCGGGCTG
>CAZNBK010000147.1:6212-6519 GCA_964571105.1 uncultured Desulfovibrionaceae bacterium | reverse complement strand
CCCGCCGTGGCGACAATCTCAATGCGAAAAAGCTCTAAAGGCCGTTTCCTGGCGGATCGTGCCGAAACATTCCAATCCCTAATGGGGGAGGGTGAATAACCTATTGGGGCATTCCACTTAGCCCTGCTTGGTGGTGTTTTTTAAAAAAGTGGGATATAGGGGAGTAGGTTAAGCAGGGTTGTTTTGCTTGAAAAGGAAGCAACGCCTGTGAGCAAGAGTAGAGGTAGGTTGACTGTGCGGATCAGTCGTCGGGAATTTCTTATGGCCTGCGGCCTGGGCTTGAGCGCAGGGATGCTGGGCACTGCCT
>CAZNBK010000147.1:0-6202 GCA_964571105.1 uncultured Desulfovibrionaceae bacterium | reverse complement strand
GGTAAAGCGCTGACTGCGTTATCCGGTCGGAATATCGCTGCTGCGCCGGGGTTTGCTTTTGAGAAGCATCCGGGCGCTCCGGATTCGGCCATACCGGACGAGGATGCGGCGCAGCCGGTCGAGGGCAACGCGGACCAGGTAATTGTGGCCGACGATGCCTCTTTGCGCGACTATCTGTACAAGATGCAGAATTTTGACCAGGCGCACCCGGAAGATATTTATCTCACGGCAATGCAGCTTCCGGTGTTCAATTCCATCCGCAACAAGCTGGATGCCTTGCAGCGGCATGTGGGGCATTTGAATTTTCAGGTTTTGAGCCTGGATGAGGGCCGGGTCCAGGCCCGGCGCATGAAGGACGGCGACGGCGGGTTCAGCGATGCCGAGCTGGCCTTTATGGAAGAGCTATTTTACACCGATGCCGGGCGTTACGGTTTTTTGGACCAGAAGCCGTTCAACTCGTTTACTTACACCATACCGCAGAAAGAAGTGACCAAAGTGCCGCGCATGGGTAACTATATTTACCGGGGAGCGGCGGAAAAAACCTGGCAGGAGATTCATGCCCTGCTGGGTGACGAGGTGGTGCTTACCTCGGGCGTGCGCGGCGTGCTCAAGCAGTTTCTGCTGTTTATGAACAAGGCCACGTGCAACAACGGCAACCTGTCCCTGGCTTCGCGTTCGCTGGCCCCGCCCGGCTATTCTTTCCACGGCGTGGGTGATTTTGATGTGGGACAGCGCGGCCTGGCCGAGAAAAATTTCACCGAGGCCTTTACCCGAACCTCGGTGTTTCAGACCTTAAACGAGCTGGGCTACATAACTTTACGGTACCCGCAGGGCAACCTCCTCGGCGTGCGTTTTGAACCCTGGCATATCAGAGTGGTGGAGCAGAGTTGACCATGAAACAGGAAATCCGTGCCAATTGGCTTAAAATAACCCGCGCCGGAACCTACCTGGCAGTGGCTGCAATCATGTTCACAGCCGGGGCCTGGTGGCAGGCAAGCCGCCAGACGGCGAACCCCGAGCAGGCGCTGGAAAGTTCGCCTGCTGCGGTTGCAGCGGCGCCGCAAGTTAGTGAAGAACCGGCCCGGCAGGTGTTGGTTGCAGAAGAGTCTGCGGTTGAGGAAATTTCTGCGCCGCAAGAGCTTGCCGGACTGGCAGAGTCTTTTCCGGTCATAGTGGAGTCAATGGTTGAGCCGATGGCGGAGCCGGACCTAGCGGCTACGCCGGACAATGAAGAGCCGGGCATTTTGGCCAGGCTGCGGGCTTTGGAAGCCCAAGGCCGCGGCCCCACCACCCTGGAAGATTTTCCGCATCGCTTGATTGAGCAGACCCTGCGCCCTGAGCCGGAGTTTACCTTCCACAGGCTGGGCGACGGATCCTCGCCGGTCATGCTGGTGGTCGGCGGCATCCAGGGCGATGAGCCGGGCGGTTTTTCCGCGGCCTCACTGCTGGTTACCCATTATGACATTACCAAGGGCACGGTTCTGGTGGTGCCCAACCTCAATTTTCCCAGCATGGTGCTGCGCTCGCGCGGCCCCAACGGCGATATGAACCGCAAGTTTGCCTATCTTGCAGAAAACGACCCTGAATTCAGGACCGTAACCCGGATCAAGGATATTATTTTGGAACCGTCTGTGGAGGTGGTCTTTAATCTGCACGACGGCAGCGGTTTTTACCGCCCGCAGTGGGAAGGGCCTTTGCATAACCCGGCGCGCTGGGGGCAGAGCGTGATCATCGACCAGGAAGAACTGCACGGCCATCACCTGGGCGGGCTGGCAGAGCTGGCCGGTTATGCCGTGGACAAAGCCAATACAGTGCTTTTGGAGCCGGAGCACCGCTATCACCTTAAAAACACCAATACCCGCGACGGCGATAAGGAAATGGAAAAGACCCTGACCTATTTTTCCATTCTTAACGGCAAACCCGCTTTTGGCGTGGAAGCCTCCAAAAGTGTGGGCCTGCCGGTGCGCGCCTATTACCACACCCAGGTGCTGGAATCGTTTATGGATAAGGTGGGCATAAGCTATGCGCGGCGTTTTGAAATGTCGCCGCAAGGGGTAAGCGATGCCCTGGAAGAAAATGTGCTTATCGCCTTTGCCGACAACCGGGTGGTTTTGCCGCTGCACAATGCCCGGGCCAACCTCAATCATATCCCGCTCAAACAGGGGGAAAAGCTGGAATTTAAAACCGCTTCGCCCATTTTGACCATGGTGGAGAAAAATAACCTGCTGGAAGTGTATTACGGCAACCGCCTGCTGACCAGGCTGGCCCCGGATTATCGCGATTATGACCTGTCCCTGCCCGGAGTGACCTTGCAAATGGACGGCGCCGCGCGCGAGATCGCCTTTGGTCAGGAGGTTGTGTTGCCCAGAGACGGCAAGTTCATGGTTGAGAATATTCCCGGCTACCGGGTGAATGTCATCGGCTATGTGGGCAAAAATGAAGATGAAAGCAATGAGCAGCTGGGATTGAAGCAGTTCTTGCCCCGCTTCTCCCTGGACAAGGCCGGCACGGTGTTCCGGGTGGAAGTTTACCGCACGGACAAGGGCGATAAACCCGGACGGCAGGCCAAAGACAGCTTTGCAGGCATGTTTACCTTGCGCTTTGACGATCCCGCCGCCATACAACAGGCCAGAGGCAGCAGCCTCCCCGCTATCAATGGTCCGGAAACAGCTTTAGGAAGATGACCAGAAGATAACCAGGGGTTAAGCTCCTTTCAAAAGGGAGCGGTCTCCAGATTTATGCCAAGAAATATACCCCTGTTGCGGTAAAGTAGGGGGAGAGCCTGAGAGGGGGAACCAACATGGCCAGACGGCCCTGATGGTTCCCCCTCTCAGTTTTCAAACATTTTCGGCATACCAGTCAGCGGCCATGGTCAGGCCCTGGCGGGCGGAATAGCGCGGTTCGTAGCCAAGCAGGCTGCGGGCCTTGCTGATGTCGGCCTGGGAGTGGCGGACGTCTCCGGCCCGGAAGGGGCCATGCACGGATTGGGCAGTGGCGGCAGCGGGTTTGAAGCGGCAGACCTCATCGCGGATGATGGAGAACAGTTCATTGAGGGTGGTGCGTTCGCCCACGGCGATGTTGTAGACCTGGCCTGCGGCGTCTTTGTCGGGGGGCAGGGCGGCCAGGATATTGGCCTGCACGCAGTTGTCGATATAGCAGAAATCGCGGGAGGTTTCGCCGTCGCCGTTGATGGTGATGGTTTGGCCGCGCAGGAGCGAAGCGAACCAGATGGGGATAACGGCGGCATAGGCCCCGTTGGGATCCTGGCGTTGCCCGAAAACATTGAAATAGCGCAGGCCGATGGAGGAAAAACCGTAGCAGGTGCTGAAAACATCGGCGTAGAGTTCGTTGACGTATTTGGTGACTGCATAGGGCGAGAGCGGCTTGCCGATGCGGTCTTCCTGCTTGGGCAGGGTGGGTTCGTCGCCGTATGTGGAGCTTGAGGCTGCATAGACAAAGCTTTGCACGCCCTGGTCGCGGGCGGCCACGAGCATATTCAGATGCCCGGTAACGTTGCAGGCGTTGCTGAGCAGGGGGTCTTCCAGGGAGCGGGGCACAGAGCCGAGCGCGGCCTGGTGCAGGACATGGTTGACGCCTTTGCAGGCGGCCCGGCAGGTGTCGATATCGCAAATATCGCCATTGATAAAGGAAAAGCGCGCCCATTGCGCGGGGGAAACCAGGCTTTTGACCATGTCGAAATTATGCTGGTAGCCGGTGGCAAAGTTGTCCAGGCCGATCACGGTCTGGTCAAGCTTGAGCAGCGTTTCCAGCAGGTTGGAGCCGATAAACCCGGCCACGCCGGTGACCAGCCAGGTCCGGGGAGAGCTTAGCAGCTCCGAGCGTAAAACATCATAGCGGTTCATGTGTTCCTCCTGCCGCGCATAATCCTTAATATATACGACTCAAGGGCAGGGCTTGGCAAGCGCAAGCCGGGCAAACTGCAAATTATTCGCTGGATAACCGTGTCGGTAAGGCGTCCTTTGCTTTTTTTGATTCAACTTGTTACCAAAGCGGGGCGGGATGGGAGAGGATAGTGAAATGAGTGTTCAGAAAGCAGAACCGCAGGACCGTTTGCGCCCGTTTTGGAGCGCGTTGCCGCCGCCGAAACCGACACCGGCCAACGGGGTGCCCGCGCCCGGTCTTGCGGAATGTAAAGCCCTGTGGCAACGTTATGCCATGCCTGCCCATATTCAGGAGCACAGCCGCCAGGTGGCGGGGGTGGCCGTATGGCTGGGCAGGCAGTTGCAGGCCGCCGGGCTGCCCATGTGCTTGAAAACTCTGCAAGCCACTGCGCTGCTGCATGACCTGGGCAAGGAATACAGCATTATGCACGGCGGAAACCATACCCAGCTTGGCGCGGCCTGGGTGGTGCGGGAAACCGGGCAGCCGCTCCTGGGGCAAGGCGTGCTTTTTCATGCCCTATGGCCTTGGGAGCTGAACCTGGCAAGCTGGCATTTGCCCTTGCTGGTGCAATACGCCGACAAACGCGTCAGGCACGACCAGGTTGTGGATTTGCGGTCGCGGTTTACAGATTTAATGGAGCGCTACGGCCATTCGGAATTATCCCGTTCGCTGATTTCCCAGTCCAAAGCGGACGGTTTGGCCATGGAACAAATACTTTTTAACCAATACAAGGTAGATCCCAATGCGTATACTGCTGATTGTGGGCGGCTGGTCCAGTGAGCGGGAAGTGTCTCTGGCCGGAGGCAAGGTGCTGGAGCAATCCTTGCTTCGTTTGGGGCACAGTGTGACTTTTTTTGACCTGAGCGAAGGCTTTGGTCAATTGACCAGTGTGGCTGCGGACCATGATTTTTCTTTTATCAACCTGCACGGTTCGCCCGGCGAGGACGGCTTGATCCAGGCCATGCTTGCCGCCTCTGGCTGCCCTTACCAGGGCAGCGACCCGGCCGGATCGTTTTTGGCTTTGCACAAGGCCGCTTCCAAGCAGATTTTCCGCAGGCACGGCCTGCTGACCCCGGACTGGGTGTTTCTGACCGACCTGCCGGAAAAAGACTATCAACTGCCGTTTGCCTTGCCCGCCTTTGCCAAGTCCAATACCGGCGGCTCCAGCCTGCATTTGTACCGCATCGACAAGCAGGAGGAACTCTGGCCCGCGTTGAAGTCCATATTCGACAGCGGCGCCGAAGTGCTGGTGGAACCACTGATTATCGGCAAAGAAGTTACCTGCGGCATGCTTGGCGATACGGCCATGCCGCCCATTCTTATTGAGCCGGTGGCGGGAGAATTTTTCGACTATGACAGCAAGTATAAAAAAGGCGGCGCCAGGGAAATCTGTCCTGCGCCCATTGCCGACGGGCTTACCCGTAAAGTGCAGGAAATGACCCGCACTGCGCACCGGGCCTTGGGGCTGCGCGGCTACAGCCGGGCAGATTTTATTGTTACGCCTGCCGATGAGGCCTATTTGCTGGAGATCAATACCCTGCCGGGCATGACCGGCACCAGCCTGATACCCCAGGAAGCCGCAGCCATGGGCTTGAATTTTGACGAGCTTATTACCCGGCTGATTGAGCTGGGCCTGGAAGCCGCCAAAAAATGAACAGCCTCCCGCCCCGCCTGTTTGCTCCGGCGCTTGCGGCCTATGGGCTGGCCTGGAAGGCCGCCAAAGGGTTGCTCTCCGGCCATAAACGCCTGAAACACGGTTATGCCGAGCGGCTGGCGCCGGAAAACTGGGCGCAGCCGGTCGAGGTCTGGATTCAGGCCGCTTCGGGCGGCGAAGCTTATCTTACAGAGGCGCTGTTGCGGCGTCTGGCGCAAAACTGCCAAGGCGCGACGCCGAGTTTGCTGCTGACCACCTGCACCTTGCAAGGTTATGAAGTGTTGCAGCGGGCAGCCCAGGAATACGCCGGGCAAACCGGCCTGGCTCAGCCGCAGGTGCGCTATTTTCCGCTGGATGAGCCGAAGCTCATGGCTCGCGCCCTGGCTCAGGCCGCGCCCAAAACGGTGCTCTTGCTGGAAACCGAACTCTGGCCCGGTTTGCTTTGGGCCTGCAAGCAGGCCGCCGTGCCCGCAGTGGTAGGCAACGGGCGCTTGACCGTGAAAAGCCTGAGCCATTATCGGATTTTACCGGACAGCTGGTGGGAATATCTCGCTCCACAAAAAATTTTGGCCGTGTCCGGACAGGATCAAGCCCGGTTCGCGGCTTTGTTCGGCGCTGACCGGGTGGGGCGCATGTCCAACATCA
>CAZNBK010000146.1:0-6590 GCA_964571105.1 uncultured Desulfovibrionaceae bacterium | reverse complement strand
TCCTTTATAAATGCGCAAAATCTAAGACGATTTTGCGAAAGGCACGCGCTGCTTGGCCGCGCGGGGGTGCAGCGAAACTGCACCAGAGCATTTTACCAATATATAATTTCAAGGTTAAAAAGCCCTAAACTCCCCCACCTTCCTGTAGAAAAATTCTTGACAGCCATCTTTCTATCAATTAGTCTTTGATAAAAGGAATCATTACTAATAACTTTCAAAATATAGGAGTTTACTATGTCTGAAGCGAACTTCGCACTTGAGCAAGCTGTGGTTGGACAGAAAATAAAGCCCTTCACTTTGGAAACATACGAGCCTGAAAACGATGCATTCGGCGAGCTGTCCTTTGCCGACATGCAGCAACAGGGCAAATGGCTGATTCTGGTCTTTTATCCGGCCGATTTCACCTTTGTTTGCCCCACAGAGCTGGCTGACCTGGCCGACCATCATGAGGCGCTTAAAAAAGCCGGTGCAGTGGTGGTCTCGGTGTCCACGGACTCCAAATTCACCCACCTGGCCTGGAAGCATTCCGAGCGGCTGCTGGAAAATGTCAAATACTCCATGGCTTCGGACCATACCGGGGAACTGACCCGCTACTTCAATATTTATGGCGAAGACGGCACAGCCCTGCGCGGCACCTTTATCATCAACCCGGAAGGCGTTCTCGTGGGTTCCGAGGTTAATTTCTATAATGTGGGCCGCAATGCAGCCGAACTTGTCCGCAAAATGCAGGCCTTCAGCTACCTTAGGGACAACCCCATGGAAGTCTGCCCGGCCCGTTGGGAACCGGGGGATAAAACCCTGAAACCCTCTGAAAAACTGGTCGGCAAAGTCTATGAGGATCTCAACTCATAAGCTTAGAGCATTTTAGCAATGTATAATTTCAATATTAAGCTGCTCTATTGCCCGACAGCCTGAATACAGGCTGCTCCCCCTTTACAACCCTGACCATAAAAAAGCGCGCCATTGGGCGCGCTTTTTTATGTACTGTTAACCTTGCTATTTACAAAGACTTAAGCAAAGTGTCCGCAGCCTTACGTTGCGGGAATTCCGGGAAGGTTTCCAAAAGCTTCTTGAGCATGTCTTTCGCTTCTTCCCCCTTGCCGGCCCCGGCCAAAGCAGCCGCATAGTGATAGATAATCACCGGCGTATTGGGATCCAGGTGCGCGGCCTTACCCAAGCTGATCAAGGCAGCGTCATTGTTTCCCTGCAAATGCTGAATCCAGCCCAAGGTGTCCAAAGCAATGGGGTCGTTGGATTTTGCGGCTATGTCCGCCAAAGCGCGGGCTTCCTCCAGCTTGGCCGGGTCATCGCCATAACGGCTGACCATGAGGTCGGCCAGATTATTGTTGGCCACCACGTTATTCGGATCAGCGGCAATAACCTCACGATAGAGTTTTTCAGCTTCATCCTGCTCTGCCGCAACCGTGCTTTCGCCCAGCACCTGGGCCAGGGTTAGGGTCAACGGCGGGAACTTTTCCAGATTCTCGCGCAAAAGCGCAATGGCATCTGCCCGGCGGTCCAGTTCCAGATACACAGGAATAAGCCTGGTAATGGGCATCAGCGAATCCGGAGCGATTTCCCTGGCCTTGAGCAAATAGGCTTCGGCTTCTTTGGGCTTGCCGCCCATCATGCTCAAACGGGCCGCCAATTCCTGGGCATCGGGATCATCGCTGCGGTCCTTGGCCCGCTTGCTCACCCAGTTATACAATTCCTGATATTTTTTCTGCTGCATCATGGCCAGGAACTTGCCCTGCGCCGGTTCCGGCGCATCCGGGAAGTCCTTGAGGGCCTGTTCAAAATACTTCAAGGCCTCAGCAGGTTTTTCCAGCATGATGTTCATATTGCCCAAACGCATCAGCGAGGCCAATTTGCCGCCAGGTTCCTTACCGGCCAGCTCAAAATACTCCTTGGCCTTGTCCGTTTCCTTGCGGGAAACTTCCACATCCCCGAGCAGCAAATAGATTTCCGCTTTGTTGGGATGCATTTGCAAAACTTCCGTAAGCTGCTCCACCGCATTATCCGGCTGACCGGACTCTGCATAATAGGAGGCCAAAGCCAGACGGCCCTGAGAGAAATGCGGATACTGCCGGATAAACGCGCGCAGAATATCCGCGCCCTTGGCCGGTTCACCCTTGGCCGCAAACACGCGGAAGATTACCAGGGCGGTGTCGCCGTCATCGGGGTTTAATTCGGCGGCCTGGCGCAGAACATTGAGCGACTCGTCAAATTCGCCCCTGGCAAACAGAATCTTGCCTTTAAGCTTCAGCGCATCTTCATTTTCAGGATCAGCGGCCAACACGGTTTCCAGCAGGGCGGACGCGTCGTCAAACTTGCCGGTGTCAGCCATGCGCATGGCCAGACGCACTTTGGCAATGGCCGCTAGCTCCCCGGCTTCCGGATCTTCCGCCACACTGCGCAGCAGGGTCATGCCCTCATCAAACTTGCCGCTGAACAAGCTCAGCTGCGCCAAGGTCAGACGTATGCCGGGCGAAGGCGGATCCACCTCATTGAGCAGGGCAAAAGCATCATCCGCACGATTGGTATTAAACAGAAAAACAGCCAGGGCGCTGCGGTATTCGTCCTCTTCCGGATACGCGGCAATGGAAGCGCGCAGCAACTCTTCGGCTTTTTCCAGATTGCCGGTTGAACCATATAAATCGAGCAGGTTCATGGTATATTCAGTCTTATCCGGCTGCAGTTCGATAAGATGCTTCATCTGCTGCTCGGTTTTTTCCAGGTTGCCCTCCCGGTAATACAGCATGGCGGCACGCTCATTGAGCATGACGTTGTCGGGGTTTGCCTTGAGCGCATCTTCCAACATCTGCCAGGCCTCTGTTTTCCGGCCATCTTCCATGGCAATGCCGAACCGGCCCAGAATGGCTTCCATATGCTGCGGGTCATCAGATAAAATCTTGGCAAAGGCCTCATCCGCTCCGCGCAGATCGCCGCCCAAAACTAAGGCTGTGGCTTTCAAACCGCGCGCCTCCATGTTCTGGGGGTCCTGGCTCAAAAGCTTGTCGATCTGGCTCTGAGCATCACCCACCCGTTTTCCGGCCAGGTATATTTTTGCCAGCCCAAGCATGGCTTCCGCGTTTCTGGGGTCATTTTCCAGCGCTTTGTTGAAACTGTCGATGGCGGCTTTAATATCGTCCCCGGCAATGTGCAAACGGGCTTCCGATAAAAAGGCTTCCACATTTTTGGGGTTAAGCGCGAAAACTTCATCAATCTTCGCCCTTACTTCATCCCAACGGCCTTCTTTTTCCAGCTCATGGGCCGATTCCAGCAAAGCCTTTTCTTCGCTTTCAGTGGAAAAACACCCGGTCAAAAGGCCCAGGCACAGGGCCGTAATTACGAAAACACGCATAATTTGATTACCTCCCGGTCAGGAGCTTGGCTTGCCTCAGTGCGAGGCTGCTAAAAAGTTAAAAAAATCTCCATCCGCTATGTTCGTTTGTGCTTGAAATTATCGCAGAACGGCTTTGCTCATCGTTAAATGACAGCCTCAATGCGAAAACGTTCGCAAAAGCGCTCAACATAGCCGTGCTTGTATATCCTCTTACCAAGGGTAATGGTCAAGCACTTTCCGTCGCCCATCCGCTGCGTCGGCAGAGTCCCATCAGGCCTTGTTGCCCGCTTCCCGGCCATATGCATCATCCAGGCGCACGATATCGTCTTCCCCCAAATAGCTTCCGGTCTGCACTTCAATAAGTTCCAACGGTTCCGGCCCCGGGTTTTCCAGACGGTGTGTACTGCCCATGGGAATATACACGGACTCGTCTGCATTTAAAACACTTGCTTTTCCGTCACATTCCACCTTGGCGCAACCGCTGACCACCACCCAGTGCTCGGCCCGGTGCCGGTGATATTGCAGCGACAGCCGGCCGCCTGGTTTTACCGTGATTCGCTTGACTTTAAAGCACGCACTTTCATCAATGGTCTGAAAAGAACCCCAGGGGCGATAATCCCGCACGCCGACCGTGGTTATGCTGTTACCGGCGGCCGCGAGCTTGTCCACCAGCACCTTGACATCCTGTGCGCGGCCCCGCTCTGCCACCAAAACAGCATCCGGCGTTTCCACAACCACCAGATTCTCCACCCCCAATGCGGCCACAACCCTGCTTTCGCCGCGCAAATAGGAATTTTTGACTTCGCTGGCTACCACTTCGCCCACACAGACATTGCCCTGCTCATCCTTTTCCGAGACCTGGTACAAAGTCTGCCAGGAGCCAAGATCACTCCAGCCGCAATCCAGCGGCAGCACCGCGCCGAGCGCGGTCTGTTCCATGACCGCGTAGTCTATGGAATCGACCGGCGAGCCGATAAATGCGTTCGCAACCGGGCGCAAAAAAGCAGCATCCCTGCGCGCTCCGGACATGGCGGCCCGGCAAGCCTCCAAAATGCCCGGGTTGAACTTGTTCAGCTCGGCACACCAGGCCTTGGCGCTGAATAAAAACATCCCGCTGTTCCAGTAATAACCGCCCTCTGCCAGCATGGCTTCAGCGGCTTCTGCTTTTGGCTTTTCTACGAATCTGGCTATGGAGTAGGCTTCGCCGGTGTCCGGCCCGGATTCTTTGAGGGCCGGGCCGCGGGCAATATACCCGAAGCCGGTTTCCGGACCCGTGGGTTTTATGCCGAAGGTCAGCAATTTGCCCTGAGCGGCCAGCTCAGCTCCGGCACTGACCGCCCGGCGAAACTCCTGCGGGGCAGACATGTGATGATCTGCCGGTAAAACCAGCAGTAACGCGTCTTCATACTCGGCAAGAGCGTAAAGGGCCGCCAAGGTCACCGCCGGAGCAGTGCCCCGGGGCAAAGGCTCCAGAATAATCGCCTGAGGCGCAACCCCGGCCTGCTGCAATTGCTCGGCAGTGAGAAAACGACTGTTTTCAGAAGTAACCACCAGGGCGGACTCAAGCCTCGGCACTTCCGGCTGCCCGCGCAAACGCAGCAGCGTTTCCTGCAGCATACTGGCCTGGCCGGCGAGTGATAAAAATTGCTTGGGGTACAATTTCCGGGACAACGGCCACAGCCTTGTACCCGAACCGCCCGCCAAAACCGTTGGAAGCAACCGCATGCAAGCACCTCACACCATTAATTTGTAATACTCTAGACTAACTTTAAAAAATAAACGGGGCAAGAAAATTCAAGGATTACAGCAGCACTTTCCGGTACACTTGCCGCTCCGCCCCCCGACCGGGCGCCCAGAAATCTTTTACGTGCAGTTTCTGCAAATCTATGGCATAAATCTCCGCAGTTCAACATTTTGCCCCAAAGGCGGCACGATTTTGCCCGCCCGGAGCTTTTTGTATGTGCAAGCTGATGTCGAAATGTCTGTTTCTCGCGCTGCTGGCGCTGTTGCTGGCGGCAACGGGCTGTTCGGCGCCGCCGACCATGGAACGGGTGCGGCAAGATGAAAATTTACCCAACGACGTCGGCGTTACCTATGGGTATATCTTCAATAATCTTCCGGGCGTGGGCATTCACATAAACCCGGCTTTCGAGCACCTGGGCAAAGACAAACGCTCCTTCGGGCGCATCATTACCGAAGTGCACGAACTTGGCGATTCATTTGTGACCATCTCCTTTAACTATGGCCGCAAATCAAAAATAGACTTCAGCGACGTGGAAAATGCCAAACCGTTGCGCCTGGACGAGCGGGGCGAAGTTACCGATGCCGTGGTCCTCAAAAGCCGCGACAATGGCGAGCTTATCTCCCGCTATTTTCTGTACCTGCCGCGCAGCACTTTTTCGCGGGACCGGGCCGCCAATATATTTGTCATGTATACCGAACCCCTGAGTGCCGCATTGCCGTACGACGACTGGGGGCCGGTCCTGACCCCGGAACAGGATAATTATATCCGGGAGTTTCTGGACCGTTCCGATGAAGCCTTCAGCGTGCAGCTGCAACCCGTGTCGGATTGAGCCGCCAACCTTAAATTCGATTGCCTGAAGGCGCAAATTTTTAACCAGCAATCCTTTCCAAAGGGGACATCATGAAAAAAATTATCTTCCTTCTGCTTCTGACCCTGTTTGTGCCCGGCCTGGCCAAAGCGCAAGACATGGGCGATTACGGCACTTCCTGGCTGGGGCTGCCCGGCGAGGCCAAAAGCGCCATTTATTTCGGCTTCCTGCTCGGGCGGGTATCTACCTGCTTTAATTACGAAGACCCGCAGCGTGTTTCCGATTGCGTGGAATATACGCGCATGGACGAACCCATGGCGGAACAGGCCATTGCCTTTTCCAACGAAGTTTACGGCAAGAGCCAATACGGCATTCTCCCGGACTTTTTTGTTTTGACCATCGCGGGCGAAGTGGCCAAAGGGCGGATGAACAAAACCCAGGCCTATCAGGAACTGGACCGCCTTCTGCAACAGGGACGTCAGACCCGCCAGCAATAACCGATTACCGTTGCCGCGCCGTAATCAAAGCACAACGGCGCGGCTGTAACAAGCTGCCATGCATGCACGCCGTATCACCGCCGAAGCCTTGCGACATTGGCTCACAGAAAAAAACCTGAGCCAGGTCGCGCTGGCAGAAATGTCCGGAGTCGCGCCCAATTACATTTCCCAGTTGGCCACCGGCAAACGGGCGCC